>CAYRLV010000264.1:0-5761 GCA_964425155.1 uncultured Ornithinicoccus sp.
CGCCGGTCTCGCGGACCGGGGCGGAGATGTCGGGGCAGATGAAGTCGATGCCGGCGACGTCCAGGCCGATCATCCGCGCGGCTTCCTCCGCGATCTCGACGTTGTCCGGGTGCGCGTCGAACGTCCGGTCGACCGAGATGCCCCCGGTCGACATGTTGCCGGTGAGGGCGAGCTTGACCATCTCGCCGTCCGGCGGGACGTCGTCCATGGCGTAGCCCTGGTCTCGCACCAACGCGACCGCGGCATCATCGACGGAGATCTTGGTGAGCACCTTCTCGTGCCCGACGCCTCGGCGGGGGTCGGCGTTGGTGGCGTCGACGAGCTCGCTGACGGTGAGCGTGCCGTCGCCGACGACGTGCGCGGGCACCCGTTCGGCGATCGCCTGCATCCGACCGCCGACGATGAGGCACCGGTAGTCCCGGCCGGTGACGAAGCTCTCCACCACGACCACTCCCCGGCGGGACTGGTCCTCCGCGACGACGAAGGCCTCGCGGACGGCGGCCTCGTCCTGCAGGTCGAGGCAGACGCCACGACCGTGGTTGCCGTCCAGGGGCTTCACCACGACGGGGTAGCCGATCCGTGCCGCGGCGGCGACCGCGCCATCAGCGCTGCGGACCGACTCGCTCTGCGGCACCGGCAGACCGGCGGAGGCGAGCAGCTTGGCGGTGAGATCCTTGTCGCCGGCGATGTCGACGGCGAGCGCACCCGTCTTGGAGGTCATCGTGGCGCGGATCCGCTGGGCGTGGACGCCCTGACCGAGCTGGATCAGCGAGTACTGGTTGAGCCGGATCCACGGGATGTCACGGCTGACCGCCTCCTCGAGGATGGCGGACGTGGACGGCCCGAACGCGATCCGCTCGGCCCGCGTGAGGAAGCGCTCGAGCTCCTCGGCGAAGTCGAAGTCCTCCTCGGGGCGCACGAGATGGTTGACCAGGCGGACGGCGAGCTGACCGGCGGCGAGGCCGACCCGCTCGTCGACGTAGCCGAAGATGACGTTGTAGACGCCGGTGCGTCCGCGGACCTGGCGGGTCTTGCCCCTGCGCAGGTCGTGCCCCGCCTCCTGTTGCAGCTGCAGCGCCACGTGCTCGGCGACGTGCCCCAGCCAGGTGCCCTCCCGAAGCCGTTGCACGAAGCCGCCCCGCACCCCTCGGGAGCAGGTGTGCCGCTCGAGGCCGGGCAGCAGCTCGAGCAGCCGGTCGGTGAAGCCGTCGATCGTGTCGGTCGGATAGCCCTCCAGGACGCCGAGGTCGACCACGAGGTGGATGGCCTGCTCGTAGGACCACACGTTGGGGCCGCGGTAGACCCGGGACTCCAGGATGGTCAGGTCGGGCGACAGCGGACCGGTGGGCTCGGGGCGCTCAGCTGGCATGGTGCCTCCTTTCACGAGTGGGACGCGGCCGACGGCGTCGTCCCGTCCCGGGGTTCCAGGGCGGATCGCGCGACGGCCTTGTCGGCGTGCTTCTCCACGAATCCGGTGAGCGAGACGGTCTGCAGGTCGAAGGTCGCACCGCTCGGCAGGGAGTGCACGACCGCGCCGGTCACCAGCAGGGGTGCGTCCCGCCTGGCCTCGTGCGCATCGGTGATGGCCGACCTCGCGTCGATGACGAAGACGGCGCCCGACCCCACCACGGTCAGCTGGTCACCGTCCGTGACCTCTGCCGCGGTGTCCTCGTCGATGCCGAGGCCGAGCAGGCTGGGAGACCCGGCGACGAGCGACAGCAACCGTCCGTAGCGCGAGCGTTGGTCGAAGTGCTGGTCGACGATGACGCCGGGCAGCAGGGCGAGCCCGGCGGTCAGCTGGCTGGAGCGCTGCCGGGGCGTGATGCCCTCGTCCCCCAGGGAGATCATGAACTGGCTCATCACCGAGGCGCCTGCCGAGGTGCCGGCGACGACGGCGCCGCGCTGGTGCGCCCGCGCGATCGCGTCGCCCAGGGCGGTGCCCACGACGATCTGGCTGAGCTTCAGCTGGTTGCCGCCGGTGAGGAAGACCCCCGTCGCCTGGTCGAGGGCCTCGATGAAGGCCTCGCTGCCGGACTCCAGCCGGTTCGCCGGGTCGACGATGCGCAGGTCCTGGACTCCGAGCCGGCCGAACACCTCGCGGTAGGCCGCCACGACGTCGTCCGGGACCGACGACGCGGTGGGCAGGAGCACCACCCGGGACCGTCGACCGCCGGCCAGCCGGACGAAGCGGCGCAGGATCGTCGCGCGTCCCACCTTGTCCTCGGCGCCGCCGATCAGCAGCAGGGAGGTCTTCGGGACGGCTGTGGGGCGAGACATGGGCGTCAGCCTAGAAGGCGGCCGTCGGCCCGGCCGTGAAGCGCGCCGGTCCGGGTCGCTGCGGCCTCCCGTGAGCCCGGGGTCACGGCTCGATGACCTGGCCCTTGCCGACCACGACGATGCCGGAGTCGGTCACGGTCAGGCCCCGGCGACGGTCCTCCTCGTGGTCGATCCCGATGTTGACGCCGGCGGGCACGTGGACGTTCTTGTCGATGATGGCGCGGTGCACCTGGCAGCTGCGCCCGATGTCGACCGAGTCGAGCAGCACCGAGTCGGTGACCGCGGCGAAACTGTGCAGGTGGCAGTCCGGTGCCAGCACCGAGTTGGTCACCGACGCGCCGCTCACCACGACGCCGGGGGACACGATCGAGTTCACCGCGGTGCCCACTCGATCGCTCGAGCCGTGGACGAACTTCGCCGGCGGGTAGGGCCCGTACTCGGTGTAGATCGGCCAGTCGTAGTTGTAGAGGTTGAAGACCGGGTGGATGGAGACGAGGTCCATGTGGGCCTCGTAGTAGGAGTCCATCGTGCCGACGTCGCGCCAGTAGCCGCGGTCGCGGTCGGTCGCTCCCGGGATCGGGTTGTCCTTGAAGTCGTAGACGTAGGCGCTCTTGCGGCTGACGAAGTCGGGGACGATGTCGCCGCCCATGTCGTGCTTGGAGCCCTCGCTGGTCGAGTCGCGGACCACCGTGTCGCGCAGTGCCTCGGTGGAGAACACGTAGTTGCCCATCGAGGCGAGCACCTCGTCCGGGTTGTCCGGCAGGCCGATCGGGTCGGTGGGCTTCTCCCGGAACGCCGAGATCCGGTGCGGGTCGTCCGCGCTGACCTCGATCACGCCGAACTGGTCGGCGAGGGACCGAGGCTGCCGGATCGCCGCCACGGTGCACCCGGCGCCCGACTCGATGTGCTGGGCCACCATGTGGCTGAAGTCCATCCGGTAGACGTGGTCGGCACCGACCACCACGACGTGGTCCGGCTGCTCGTCGTCGATCAGGTTGAGGCTCTGGTAGATGGCGTCGGCGCTGCCGAGGAACCAGTTCTTGCCGAGCCGTTGCTGCGCCGGCACAGGAGCGACGTAGTTGCCGAGCATGTTGGACATCCGCCAGGTCTTCGTGACGTGCCGGTCCAGGCTGTGCGACTTGTACTGCGTCAGCACGACCACCTTGAGGTAGCCCGAGTTGACCACGTTGGAGAGCGCGAAGTCGATCAATCGGTAGATGCCGCCGAACGGGACAGCCGGTTTGGCGCGATCGGCGGTCAGGGGCATGAGCCGCTTCCCCTCGCCCCCTGCAAGCACGATCGCCAGGACCTTCGTCTGACCGGAGAACGCCATGACCAGACTGTAGGGCGAGTCCGTCCACCGCGCGACCCCTCGCGGGAGCGCGTCGGGGCCGCTACGGTGCGAGGCGTGAGAGTCGACATCCTGACCAGGGAGTACCCGCCGAACGTCTACGGTGGCGCGGGAGTCCACGTCGCGGAGCTGGTCCGTGCGCTGCGCGCCCGCGGCGACGTGGACACCCGGGTGCGTGCCTTCGGTGAGCCCCAGGACGAGGCCGGCACCACCGGCTACGCCGAGTTGCCCGAGCTGGACGGGTCCAACCCGGCGCTGCGGACGATGGGCGTGGACCTGAGCATGGCCACGGACTGCGTGGGTGCCGACCTGGTGCACTCGCACACGTGGTACGCCAACTTCGGCGGGCACGTCGCGTCGCTGCTCGGCGGCATGCCGCACGTCGTCAGCGCGCACAGCCTCGAACCGATGCGGCCGTGGAAGGCCGAGCAGCTCGGCGGCGGATACGCGCTGTCCTCGTACGTCGAGCGCACGGCCTACGAGTCCGCGGCCGCCGTGATCGCGGTCAGCGCCGGCATGCGCGACGACGTGCTGCGCAGCTACCCGCAGGTGGACCCGGCTCGGGTCCACGTGGTGCACAACGGCATCGACGCGAGCGACTGGGCCCGACACGAGGACCCGGCCGTGCTCGACCGACACGGCATCGACCCCGCGCGACCCAGCGTGGTGTTCGTCGGGCGGATCACCCGGCAGAAGGGGCTGCCCTACCTGTTGCGGGCGGCCCGCGACCTGCCGCCCGACGTGCAGCTGGTGCTCTGTGCCGGGGCCCCCGACACCGCCGAGATCAAGGCCGAGGTCGAGAGCCTGATCGCCGAGCTGCGGCAGCAGCGCGACGGCGTCGTGTGGATCGCCGAGATGCTGCCCCGGCCAGAGGTCATCGCGATCCTCTCTGCGGCAACGGTTTTCGCGTGCCCCTCGGTCTATGAACCTCTCGGCATCGTCAACCTCGAGGCCATGGCCTGCGAGGTGCCCGTCGTCGCGACCGCCACCGGCGGCATCCCCGAGGTGGTGGTCGACGGCGAGACCGGGTGGCTGGTGCCGATCGAGCAGGTGCAGGACGGCAGCGGGACGCCCGTCGATCCGGACACCTTCGTGGCCGACCTCGCGGCAGCGCTGCGCGAGGCGGTCAGCGACCGCGACCGGGCGCGGCGCTTCGGCCTGGCCGGTCGGCAGCGGGCCGTCGACAGCTTCTCGTGGGCGTCCATCGGCGAACGCACCCTGGCCGTCTACGCATCGGTCCTGTCCTGACGCAAGCCCGCCAGGTTGAGGCACGCGACGTTCGTGGCCTCGGCGAGGGCGGCGTCCGCGGCAGCCAGCACCCGCTGCAGCACCTCCCGTCGCCGCTGCGTCGACGCGCCGTCCGCGCTCTCGAGCCCGGCATCCAGTCCGAGCTCGGCCACCCCGGCGATCCGCGCCGACAGCGTGATGATCCGCAGCGCGCGCTGCGGCAACCCCTCGGGGATCGCCCAGTCCCGAGCCCGGACCCCCTCGACGGCAGCTTGGCGCAGGGCCCCGCCGGCCAGCGGGAGGGCGTCCACCGCCTCGAGGTCGGCGGTGAGGCCGAGCAGGTCCTGCCGCAGCCGGAGCTCCACGTCGGCCAGGGCGACCGCCTCCAGACGGTGGATCGGGGTGGGATCGCAGTCGTATGCCGTCCAGATGACCTGGGTGCCCCGGTCACCTTCCGGGCCGTAGTCCTCCACCGTGGGCACCAACGCGCCCCCCAGCCCCGGGACGAACACGCACTCGCCCGCGTCGGTGGCCGCGCCGGACAGCTCGAGCGAGCCGCGCGGCATACCGGTCAGGTCGCCGGGGCGGGGGAGCGCCACGAGGACCGCGGACTCGCCGAAGTCGTGCCAGGTCCGGAGTCGGTCGAGGTCGCCGGCGACGTGGTCCACGTCGGGCAGCGCACGCCCGGCCACGTCCTGCATGGGCAGCTCGCCGGCCAGCCCGGCGGTGGCCCACAGGGCGACACGCACCGACGCGGGCAACGAGGTCATCCGGACATGGTAGGTCCGTGGGCGGGCATCGCCCGCTGCGCCGCTGTGACCGTGTCCTAAGGTCGTCGCCATGAGAAGAAGCCCCACGAAGAGCACCCCACGAGGTCCTCGCTCGTGCCTCGCTCGGTACCTCGCG
>CAYRLV010000265.1:0-5760 GCA_964425155.1 uncultured Ornithinicoccus sp.
GCGCCACGCCGTCCGACCGGCTGGTGGCCGCGCTCGGCCGCCGGCCCTGAGCAGGCCGGCCCCAGCGGTCAGGCCGGCTCGGTGGACGCGAGCTCCCGCGGGTTTCCCTGCGAGTCGACGATGTCGCGGATCTCGTCCGTCGCGAATCCGCTGCGCACGCCCCAGTAGAAGGCGGTGAGCCCGAGCGCGATCTCGATCAGGGTGCCCCACGGGAAGGCCAGCGGTGGATCCTTGAGCGGGCCGTAGAAGCCGTAGTAGGAGATCGGCAGGGTGCCGACCAGCAGCCAGATCAGCCAGGCCGACCGCTCGATGTGCAGGCGGCCCACCGGGCCCGCCAGGAGCCACATGGCCACGCAGAAGCCGACGAGCACCACGGTGAACGCGATGAACCAGGGCCAGAAGGACCACGCGTCCGGGCTGTGCCCGCCGGACGCGGTGAGCACCCAGCCGCCGGCCTTGGCGATCCAGATCCACAGCGCCATGAAGACGATCCCCGCGATCACGGCCGGGGTGCGCGCCATCCACCCTTCCTTCCACGCGTAGTACCAGGCGAACAGCGGCAGCCCGATGAACGTGGCGGTGAAGACGTTGGCCAAGGTGGAGAAGCCGGCCCAGTAGAGGATCAGCACGGCGGCGATGTAGCCCACCGGCGACCAGAAGCCGGCCGCCTTGAGGAAGAACGGCCGCGGCAGCTCCGGCGCCGTCTTGCGCATCACCGGGAGCCCGACCCCGCCCATGATGTAGGTCATCACGGCCGCCGCACTGATGAAGCCGACCAACTGGTACCAGCTCGGCGCGGGCACGAAGAAGACGCAGCCGACGACCGACGACACGATCAGCGCGATCCAGGGGATGCCCCACTTGTTGTTGCTCTGGAAGAGCGGCGGGATGTTGCGGTGCACCGCGAGGCCGTATCCGGTGCGCGTGGCCGTGCCGAGGTAGACCCAGCCGGTCGCGAGCGGCGAGACCGCGGCGTCGATGAGCAACAGCGTGCCGAGCGCGGCGAGCAGCGCGAGGTTGGCGGAGTCGAGGGCGTGGAAGAACGGCCCGTCGGCCCACGACCCGGTCTCCAGCAGGTTCCAGTTGCCCGGCGACAGCCCCATGCTCGCCCAGCGGATCGCGCCGATGAAGGCCACCTGCAGCAGGGTGTAGATCACCATCGGGATGACGATCGAGCCAAAGGTCGCCAGGGGGACGTTGCGCTGCGGGTTCTTCACCTCGCCGCCGTAGTCGAGGGCCTGCCGGAAGCCCAGCAAGGAGAAGATGATCCCGCTCGAGGCGATGGCGTGGAAGATCGGCCCGACTCCCTCCGGGGCGAAGCCGCCGAAGGAGTGGAAGTTGCTCGAGTCCAGCACGAAGAACAGGCCCAGGAAGGTGAGTGTGGGCAACGCCAGCTTCCAGATCGTCACCCAGCGGTTGGACTCGGAGAGGAACTTGGCCCCGAAGTAGTTGAGGATGAAGAACAGGACCATCAGCACGATGCCGAAGACGATGCCGTTCGGCCAGGACAGGATGTCGATGCCGTTCTTCTCGGTCAGGAAGTTCAGCGAGGGCCACTTGCCGCCCAGGTAGGTGATGACCGCGATCGCCTCGATCGGCGGGATGGTCACCGCCGACAGCCAGTAGGCCCAGCCGATGATCCAGCCGGCGAAGGAACCGTGGGTGAGGTAGGTGTAGCGCACGATGGCGCCGGACCTCGGCAGCATCGAACCGATCTCGGCGTAGGCGAGCGCGATCAGACCCACCAGGAGGGAGGCGATGATCCACGCCAGGATGGCCGCCGGGCCGGCCACCCCGGCGGCCGAGAGCACGGCGAACAACCAGCCTGACCCGATCTGCGCGCTGACCCCGAGCAGCAGCAGTTGCGTGAAGGACATGGACCGCTTCAAACCACGGTCCGCTGACTCGAATCGACCCAGCCCGGTCTGCTCTTCGTCCACCATTTCCCCAGAGTGCTCCTGGTCACACCAGTCGCACACGGGACACCCGTCACAGATTTTCTTGCACACCGTCAGACAAGTGCTCAACGACCTGCCAGACTGCTGGCGGTAGAGATCCTGCCGGCAGCAGCGCGCAGGTGAAGGACGCTATGAGGCCCGAGTTCCAGGACATCGTGGACGATGTCTCCCGCATCCTCGCCGGTCCGGTGACTCTCGAGGACCGCGACTTCAACCTGATCGCCTTCTGTTCGCAGCACGCCGACCAGATCGACCGCATCCGCGAGCTGTCCATCCTCGAGCGGCACTCCACCGAGGCCGTGCGCTCGCTGTTCGAGCAGTTCGGGATCGCGACCAGTGAGCTGCCGGTCCACGTCCCGGCGATGCCGGAGTCGGGGGTGCTGCCCCGGCTGTGCCTGCCGGCCCGGTGGGACGGGGTGACCTACGGCTACGTCTGGTTGCTGGACGAGCACCCCGACCACGCGCCGGAGCAGGAGCAGCAGGCGATGGCCCTCGCCGAACGCGCCGGCGGGCTGCTCGCCCGCCAGATGCGGGTGCGGGAGGAGCTGGAGTTCAAGCTGCAGGACGTCCTCTCACCGGACCCGGAGATCGCCGAGCTCGCGGCCGCGGACATCGACGACCGAGGGATCATCGCGCGCGGCACGCCGGTCGCGGCGGTCGAGCTCCGGCTCGCCACGCTGGGGTCGCGGCAGCCCGCCCCGATGAACCTGTGGGGGCTTCCGCGGTCGGTGCTGGCCTCGACGAGTGAGGAGCACACGACGCTCGTGGTCCCCCTGGGCTCCGCCGGGCTCGATCCGGCCAGATCGTTGGCCGCTCGCGCCCGCGACCTGTATGCGGAGCGGTTGCCTCCCGACGCGCAGGTCGACGTCGTGGCGGGTATCGGCGCCCCGCGGGCCGACCTCAGCGAGGCCCGGGGGAGCTACCAGGAGGCCCGGCTGGCCAGCCAGGCCTGCCAGTCCGTGCCCGGCTTGCGGCCGGTCGCGGTGTGGCCCGAGTTGGGGGTCTACCGGCTGCTCGCCTGCGGCCCCCAGTCCGCGCTGGAGAGCGCGGTGCTCGACCCGACCGTCCGAAGGCTGCTCGACAGCGGTGACACCGACCTCACCCACACGGCCTCGGCCTACCTCGACAGCGGGGGCAACGTGCAGGCGGTCGCGCAGGCGCTGCGCGTGCACCGGCAGACGGTCTACCACCGGCTGCAGCGGATCGAGCAGATCACCGGACTCACCCTCTCGCGCGGGCAGGACCGCCTGGTCCTGCACCTCGGCCTGACGATGGCACCGCTCCTCGACAACGAGCCCTCCCCCTAGCCACGCCGATCCGGCCCGGCGGACGGCCTCGAGGAGTGCGGCGCGGCTCGGCCGGCCTCACCCGACGTGCCGCACGGACGTGGTGTCGGGGGTGGCGGGTTCGCCGTTCGTGGTCGTGGGCCGCAGCTCCGCCAGCGGCCACCCGCGCTGGTCCGTGAGCACCGAGTGGGCCTCGTCGGCCCCGAAGGTGTGCCGCTCACCCCACTGCCGCAGCGCCACGACGACGGGGAACAGGTCGCGTCCTGCCGCGGTGAGCCGGTAGGTCTGGCGGCGGCCGGAGGGGGCGGTGACCCGCTCGAGGACGCCGCGCTCTTCCAGCCGCCGGAGCCGGTCGGTGAGGATGTTGCGCGCGATGCCGGTGCGCCGTTGGAAGTCGGTGAAGGACCGGGCACCGTCCATGGCGTCACGGACGAGGAGCAGGCTCCAGCGGTCACCGACCAGGTCGAGTGATCGGGCGACCGGGCAGGAGGGGTCCGTCCAGCTCGGCGCGTGATCGGGGTGCACGTTCCGCCGCGTCATGCCACCTCATATCAGTTGCTGATCGCAACCATTCTGCCTTACGGTGCAATAAGTTGCAAAACACCACTGATGGGAACTCGGGTGAGCCGCGGCCAGACCACGCTTCTCGCGGTCGTGTGCGCCGTCGCGGTCGCGACGATCTACGCGGCCCAGCCGGTGCTCGTCCACATGGGTGCGGACGTGGGCCTTCCGAACGCCGACGTGGGCTGGATCGTCACCGTCGGGCAGCTCGGGTACCTCGTGGGGCTGGCACTCCTCGTGCCCTGGGGTGACGTCGTCGACCGCCGCGTCCTCATCACCGCCCACCTCGTGCTCGCC
The DNA here is from genome assembly GCA_964425155.1 of uncultured Ornithinicoccus sp. Taxonomy (GTDB): domain Bacteria; phylum Actinomycetota; class Actinomycetes; order Actinomycetales; family Dermatophilaceae; genus Segeticoccus. The sequence goes on from CAYRLV010000265.1 coordinate 4,103, forward strand.
GGCGTCGGCACCGCGCTGGCCGCCGTCGCCACCTCGAGCTGGCTGTTGTGCGCGGGGCTGGCCCTGGCCGGGCTGTTCGCGGTCGTCGTCCAGACCGCGGTCGCCTACGCCGTGGCCCTCGCCACGCCGGGGGAGCGTGGCCGCACCCTCGGCACCGTGACCTCCGGCGTGGTGGTCGGCATCCTCGGGGCCCGAGTCGTCTCCGGGGCCCTCGCTGCGCTGTGGGGCTGGCGCAGCATCTACGCCACGCTCGCGGCGCTCCTGGTGGCGCTGGCCTGCCTCACGCGCGGCATGCTGCCGTCCGACCCGGGCTGCGGTCGTGGGACCTACCCGCAGGCGCTCACGTCGCTGGGGCACCTCTTCCGCGAACGCCTCTTCCTCTCCCGCGGCCTGATCGCGTTCTTCCTGTTCGCCTCCTTCGGCACCCTGTGGAGCGGTCTGGCCCTGCCCCTCGCCGCACCGCCCTGGCGGTTGAGCCCGGCGCAGATCGGCCTGTTCGGCGTCGTCGGCCTCGCGGGTGCCTGGGGCGCCACGCGTGCGGGGCGGTGGGCCGACGCCGGGTTCGCCGGTGCCACCACGGCCGGTGCGCTGGTGCTCCTCGCCGGGTCCTGGCTGGCCATCGGGCAGGCTCCGTGGTCGCTCGCGTTCGTCACCGTCGGGGTGGTCGCACTCGACTTCGCCGTGCAAGCCGTGCACGTGAGCAACCAACACCTGCTGGCCGCTGCTCATCCGCAGCGCACCAGCAGTGTCATCGGTGGCTACATGATCTTCTACTCACTCGGGTCCGCTCTCGGAGCGGCCGTCACCACCAGGGCCTTTGCGGTCCAGGGGTGGACCGGGTCCAGCCTGCTCGGTTCCGGATTCGCCGTGTGCGCACTGGTCAGCTGGGCAGCCACCCGCCGAGCCGCCCGTGGTCCCGGGCGAGTCAGTCGCGCAGCGCCACCTTGTCCACCCGACGGTGGAAGTGCATCCCCGCCAGGCCGCCGAGCAGCGCCCCGACCAGGCTGGCGAGCGCGAGGATGACAAGGGCGAGAACTCCACCGGTGGTCAGGCTGCCCTGGTCGACCGGCCAACGCGGGAAGGCATTGAGGGTGCTGAGGATGTCGTAGGACGACCCCCAGATCGCCGCCGCGCCGGCCACGACCGCCGCGATCACGATGGCCCACAGCCACACCAGCAGCCCCTGCCGGATCCCGTTGAACCGCGCCATCCGCCCGGCCACATAGCCACCGGCGTAGTAGGACACGACGATGATCACGAGCAGGGCGATGCCGCCGGAGAGCCCGACCGAGCCGAGCGAGTCACCGGCCTGGCTGGTCACGTCGTCCACCGTGGCGTCGGTGACGCCCACCTTGGTGCCCACGGCCGCCACGAGGGCGGTGAGCAGCACGGCCAGTCCGGTCGCCGCCAGCCAGCCGAAGAAGCCGGCACCGATCTTGACGCCGCCGAAGTCCTCCTTCTGCCGGGCCGCGACCTCGTGCGGCTGGGGCGCGGCGGCAACGGCCTCACGTCGCTCGGGCACCTGCGCGTCCTGCCCGCCCTCCCGCCGCCGCGTCTCGTCGGCGCCGGGCGGGGGGACCACCTGGGTGTCGTCCGTGCTGCGGGTGTCCCGCGTGTCCGGGTCGGTCGTGGTCATGGCCTGCGTGTCGTCCGTGGCC
>CAYRLV010000266.1:0-5748 GCA_964425155.1 uncultured Ornithinicoccus sp.
TACGAGATCGCGAGCAACTTCGCCTACGACCCGGACGAGAACGCGAAGTGGGTGCTCGGCGAGAAGTTCAAGCAGACCTTCGGCATGGTCGGGGTGGTCAGGCGGGCCAAGCGGATGGGCTACGACATCGTCTACCTCACCGGGCGCCCCGTCTCGCAGCAGGACGCGACGGTCGGCAACCTGACCAAGGTGGGCTACCCCAAGCCCGACGCGATCTTCACCCGTGACCGGGAGAACCCGCCGGACTACATGACCTGTGCCCCGGACTGCACGACGATCCAGTACAAGTCGTTGACCCGCAAGCACATCAACAGCTCGGGCCGGCACATCGTGGCCAACGTGGGCGACCAGTTCTCCGACCTGGCCGGCGGTTACGCGGACAAGACGTTCAAGCTGCCCAACCCGATGTACTACCTGCCCTGAGCCTGCTGGGACACGCCGTCGAGGCCGAGCCAGGCGGCCATCGACGCCAGCTCGTCCGCGAGGGCCGGGCGCGCCTCCTGCGGCGCGCCCGGCTCCCAGTGGATCGCGTGCACCCGGAGCACTCCGGCGTCCCGGTCCGCCTTGAGGTCGCACCGGGCGACGAGGTGCTCGCCGAACAGGAACGGCAGCACGTAGTAGCCGTGCACCCGCTTGTGCGCGGGGACGTAGATCTCCAGCCGGTAGTCGAATCCGAACAGCGCCGCCGTGCGGTCGCGCTGCCAGATGAGTGAGTCGAAGGGGCTCAGCAGTGCACGCGCGCGCACCCACCGCGGGAGGCGCGCGTCCCGGTGCAGGTATGCCGGTCGCTTCCAGCCGTCGATCCGCACCGGCACCAGCTCGCCCTCGGCGACGAGTGACGCCAGCGCCGGCCGGGCCTGGTCGGGCGTCAGCCGGAAGTAGTCGCGCAGGCACTGTTCGCTCCCGACGCCGTGCGCCCGCGCGGCGATCAGCATCAGCTCCCGGAAGGCCACCTCGTCGGGAGGCCGCGCCTCGCGGACCGCGCTCGGCAGGACCTCTCGGGGGAACACCCGGCGCAGTGAGGCGTAGCGTCGCTCGAACTGCGAGGTGCGCCCCGCGCTGGTGATCTCCCCCGCCCAGAACAGGTGCTCCAGGGCGTTCTTGACCAGTGACCAGTTCCAGCCCCAGTCGTCCCGCCGACGCGGCAGGTCATGCTCCAGTGCCGCCTCCACCTGACGGGACGTGAGGGGGCCACGGCGGTCCACCTCGGCGGCGACGGTGGCGACCAGCTCGGGGTGCTCCTGGGCCACCCGCTGCATGCCGCCCCACGCGTCGCTGTGCGCACGGCGCATCCGGAACGCGAGCAGCGGCCAGGTCTCGGGCGGGATCAGGCTCGCCTCGTGCGCCCAGTACTCGACCAGCCGGCGCGGCGCCCGGTCGCGGGCGCGGTCGAGCAGCCCGGTGTCGTAGGGCCCGAGCCGCGAGTAGAGCGGAAGGTACTGGCTGCGGGTCAGCACGTTGACGCTGTCGATCTGGATCACCCCGACCCGGTCGATCACCCGCGCGACGTGACGCATGGTGGCCGTTCCGGGCGAGGGGCGGGGGTCGCGGAATCCCTGTGCCGCCAAGGCGATCCGGCGCGCCTGGGACCGGGTCAGGGTGCGGACCGGCGTCGGCGTGGCGGTGAGGCTCACTCCGGCAGCTCGACCAGCTTGGCCTTCACCGCATACATGGCCGCTTCCATCCGCGAGTGCATCTGCAGCTTGTCCAGGATGTTGCGGACGTGGTTCTTGACGGTGTTCTCGGAGATGAACAGCTCCGTGGCGATGTCGCGGTTGGACATGCCTCGCGACACGAGCTTGAGGACCTCGATCTCCCGTTCGGTCAGCCGCGGCGCCGGCACGGACTGCTCCTGTTGCTGGATCAGCTGGCTGAACTCGGACAGCAGCGTGGAGGCCATGGAGGGGGAGATCAGCGACTGCCCGGAGTGGACGGCGCGCAGCCCCTCGGCGATCTCCTCGCCGGGCACGTCCTTGAGGAGGTAGCCGTTGGCCCCGGCCCGGACCGCCTGGTAGAGGTCGCCCTCGTCGTCGGACGAGGTGAGGATCACGATCCGGCTCGAGGGCACGGTGGCCTTGATCGAGGCGCAGGCGTCGATCCCGGTGGCCCGCGGCATCCGGATGTCCATGAGGACGACGTCGGGCAGCAGCTCGGCCGCGCGCTGGATCGCCTCGGTGCCGTCGCTCGCCTCACCGACCACCTCGATGTCGGGCTCCAGGCTCAGCACGGCCTGCAAGCCGCGACGGTAGAGGCCGTGGTCGTCGGCGATGAGCACCCTGATCGGCTCCGGCGACTCCGGCCGGCTCGGTGGGTTCGACGTCTCCGACACCGCGTGTATCCCCTTCTCGACGCCAGCTACCTCGGTGATGGGTGCTGCGCCCGCATTGGTCACGGGCAACATCATGGCACGCGGTCACGACAATGGGCACCGGGCGACCGCTGGCGTGCCGGACGCCCGGTCCGGCGCGAGGTCGGTCAGCCGGCGCGCTCCTGCCGCTCGTCCGCCTCCACCACCGCGTCCGAATCGTCCACCGGAGCCCGGGAGTCGAGGCGCAGCACACCGTACGACCAGCCCCGTCGCCGGTAGACCACGCTCGGCCGACCGGTGTCGGCGTCCTCGAACAGGTAGAAGTCGTGCCCCACCAGCTCCATGTTGTTGAGCGCCTGGTCGAGGCCCATCGGCTCGCTGGCGTGCACCTTCTCGCGCACCTCGATCGGCGAGTTGCCGTGGGTGCCGAGCTTCTGGTGCACCCGCTCCTCCGGATCGCTCTCCGTGGGGTCGGCCGACGAGCCGTCGAGCCCGATGGGTACCTCCGCCAGCGGTGCCGTGGCTTCGGCCACCGACTCCGGAACACGCCGACCGCGGTGCACGCGCCGGCGGTCCTGGGCCCGCCGGAGCCGCTCGAGGAGCTTGGTCATGGCCAGGTCCAGCGCCGCATACTCCTCGTCCGCGCACGCCTCGGCCCGGATGACCGAGCGCTTCACGTGGCAGGTGATCTCGACGCGCTCGCTCTCCGCGGCCCGGCGCGGGTTGGGCTCGTGACTGATCACGACGTCCACGCGCATGACGCGTGGTGCCAGTTGCGGGATCTTGGACAGCTTCTCGTCGAGGTGACGGCGGAACCGGTCGGTGACCTGGACGCGACGTCCGGTGACGGTGATCTCCACAGGTGCTCTCCTAGGCTGGTGACACGCAGGTTCGGGGCTCGCGAAGCCGGGATCGGCGCGGACTCACCCCTCCCCCCGGGCGACGTCCCGACACGATCCCGGTCCACCCCACGGGGGCTTCGGACCCATGTCCGGTGACGTCGCCACATCGACCACCACGGTCATATCCGCACCGTAGTCGACCGGTGGGAGAAACGACACCGCCTGACCCCGATCCGGGACAAGTCCTGAGCCACCCGGGACCGGACGATGGGTCGGCGGCGGTCGGTGCGGCGGGTCAGTCAAGCACGCACCAGCCGCAGGTAAAGGGAAGGTAAAAAGAATGTGACCGGAATCGCTGGACAATGTCGGGCGGAACCGCCATCATTCGTACCGTCCAAGTTTCAACGAGCAGCGGGGGACCCCGCGGGGGCAGGTCACGGGTGAGCGAAGTGGGAAGTCCCAGCGCACCGGGCGGGCGACAGCGCCAGCTGCTCGTCGCGTTCGTCGTCGCGGTGGGCGTCTTCGTCGGCGTGATCGAGGGATACACCGTGGTGGTGCTGCCCACCGGCCTCGCGCTGCTCGCCCTCGACCGGCTGGCTGTCGAGTGGCTGGCCCGCACCTCCCCCCGCGTGACCCCGCACGTGCACCCCGCGGTGGTCCTCGAGCTCGCGGGAGCTGCCCTCGTCGCGGCTGTCATCGGCTACGACCTGTCCGCCGCGCACGGCCTGCTGCCGATGCTGCTGGTCCCCGCACTGCGCGTCGGTGAGTATGCGGGGCGCGCCCTCGCCTCCTGGGTCGTCTGCTGCACCGCGGTGCTGGTCTTCTCTCTGGACCGGTTCGTGGGCCCGGGGAGCGGACCCTCCGAGCGGGCCAACGCGATCCTCTGGCTGGTCCTGGCACTGGTGACCGGGCTGGTGGGCGCCCGCGTGGCCACGATGGAGCGCGACCAGCAGGAGTCGGCTCCCCGGGCCGCGCAGGAGGCGGCGGCACTGCTGCGCCGGTTGGACACCCTGGCGGGCAGCATGGACGCCGGGTTCGACGTCCCGGCCTCGGCGGAGTTGATGATCCACGCCCTCGGCCGGGCGACGACCGTGCGGCGGTGCGCCGTGCTCGTCGGCGCCGGAGACCAGCCCGCCGTGCCCCTCGCCCTGCGCGGATCCGGCCGCGTGCCGTGGCCCGGCCCCGACACGGAGGGCTCCCCGCTGCAGCACACCTGGCGCACCGGTGAGCCGACCATCGACGCGTGGCCGTGCGAGATGGGCACCCGATCGCTCCTCGCCGTGCCGATCCGCGACAGCGACGGCGCGCCGATCGGGATCCTGGTCGCCGATCGGGAGGGCTCGATGCCGTTCGACGAGCGCGAGGTCGCCGCCGCGGAGGAGGTCGTCGCGAAGCACGGGCCGAACCTGGACGTGGCGCTGTCGTTCACCTCGCTGCGCGAGCACGCCGGCATGGAGGAGCGCGAACGGCTGGCCCGCGAGATGCACGACGGCATCGCCCAGGAGCTGGTGGCGCTGGGCTACCGCATCGACGTGGCCCGCCGGCAGTTCGCCGAGCAGCTGCCGCACACGCCCAACCCGATGGACGACCTGCGTCGCGACCTCACGCACGTGCTCTCCGGCCTGCGGCTGCGCATCGCCGACCTGCGTGTCGCCGTCCGCCCCGACCAGGGGCTCGGTGCGGTGATCGGCAGCAGGCTGCAGCGGTTCGGCACCGCCAACGACCTGTCGGTCTCGTTGCGGCTCAACGAGACCGGCTTCCGGCTCCCGGCTCACACCGAGACCGTGCTCTACCGGCTGTTCCTCAAGGTTCTCGACGACGCGCGGCACGCGCCTGGCGCCACTGGCCTCGATGTCAGCCTGCACGTGACCGCTCCGCAGGCGTTTCTCCGGATCTCCCACGACGGTGCCAGCGAGCTGCACCAGCGGCTCTTCGACGACCACCCGCTCACCGAGCTCGGCGGCAGCATCGTCGTCGACCGGCTGTCAGGGGCGGGTGTCATCGTGCAGGTGTTCCTCCGCAATCCCTCCCGGCGCGAGGTCGCGCCACTCACTCACGAACGGATGCCTCTGCGATGACTCTCTCGGTGATCCTCGTCGACGACCACGCGCTGGTGCGCGACGGCCTCGCCCGTCTCATCGACTCCGCACCGGAGTTCGAGGTGACGGGACAGGGCGGCACGGTCGCCGACGGCTACGCCCTCCTCTCCGAGCCGCCCGGCATCCTCGTCGTCGACGTGTCCCTGCCGGATGGCAGCGGCCTCTCGCTGGTGCGCTACGCGCGGGAGAAGCACCCGACCATGGGCATCGTCGTCGTCACCATGTGCAACGACGACCAGACGCTGCTGGAGGCCCTCGACGCGGGAGCCTCCGCCCTGGTGCTCAAGAGCGAGCCCTCCGACGAGGTCCTGTATGCGGTGCGGCACGCCGCGCACCGTCCCGGCACCTTCGTCGCCGACGGACTGGCCGATGCGCTCCGTCGGCGCGACACGAGCACGAAGCCGCGGCTGACGCCGCGCGAGACCGAGGTGATGGGCGAGCTGCTCGACGGTGCGTCCGTCTCCCAGGTGGCGCGCTCGCTGTTCATGAGCGAGTCCAC
>CAYRLV010000267.1:0-5704 GCA_964425155.1 uncultured Ornithinicoccus sp.
TCGTGGTGACGCCCTCGCACAACCCGCCCCGGGACGGCGGGTTCAAGTACAACCCGCCGTCGGGCGGGCCCGCGGACAGCGACGCCACGCGCACCATCGCCGACCGGGCCAACGCCCTGATCGAGGCGGGGCTCGAGGGCGTGCAGCGGGTGCCGTTCGCCCGGGCGCGGGCGGCGGCCACCTCATACGACTTCCTGGGGACCTACGTCGACGACCTGCCCTCGGTGGTGGATCTCGACGCGATCCGCGAGGCGGGCGTGCGGATCGGTGCGGACCCGCTGGGCGGCGCGAGCGTCGCCTACTGGGCCGAGATCGCCGATCGGCACCGGCTCGACCTCACCGTCGTGAACCCGCTCGTGGACGCGACCTGGCGCTTCATGACCCTCGACTGGGACGGCAAGATCCGGATGGACTGCTCCTCCCCGTCGGCGATGGCCTCGCTGATCGAGCAGCGCGACCGGTTCGACATCGCCACCGGCAACGACGCGGACTCCGACCGCCACGGCATCGTCACACCGGACGCCGGGCTGATGAACCCCAACCACTTCCTCGCGGTGGCCATCCGCCACCTGTATGGGGGGTCGCGCCCCGGGTGGGCAGCCGACGCCGCCGTCGGCAAGACGCTGGTGTCCTCGTCGATGATCGACCGGGTCGTGGCGGACCTCGGCCGCACGCTCACCGAGGTGCCGGTCGGCTTCAAGTGGTTCGTGCCCGGGCTGCTGGACGGCTCGATCGCGTTCGGCGGGGAGGAGTCCGCCGGTGCGTCCTTCCTGCGCCGCGACGGCAGCGTGTGGACCACCGACAAGGACGGCATCATCCTCGCCCTGCTCGCGTCGGAGATCCAGGCGGTCACCGGGAAGTCCCCGAGCGAGCACCACGCCGAGCTGGTGGCGCAGTTCGGCGACCCGGCCTACGCGCGCGTCGACGCCCCGGCGACCCGCGACGAGAAGGCCAAGCTCGCAGCCCTCTCGCCCGCCGCCGTGACCGCGGACTCGCTTGCCGGAGAACCGATCACGGCGAAGTTGACCGAGGCCCCCGGCAACGGTGCGCCGATCGGTGGGCTCAAGGTGACCACCGAGCACGCCTGGTTCGCCGCGCGCCCGTCCGGCACCGAGGACGTCTACAAGATCTATGCCGAGTCGTTCCGTGGGCCCGAGCACCTCGCCGAGGTGCAGGGCGCGGCGCGTGAGGTGGTCGCCGCAGCACTCTCCGCCTGACCCCCGGCCGGATCCTCGGCAGGACGGTCGCCGGGGCGGGTCCGTGCGTTCTCCTGACGGACGGCGCCCGCGCGGCTAGCGTGAGGACGCGGACGCCGCAGTGCCGTGGCGCCCGCCCCGGGAGGAGAGCCGCATGCCCCAGGTCGAGGTCGACGGACTGACGATCAACTACGAGGAGACCGGAGACGGCGACCCGCTCGTCCTGCTGCCCTACCTCGGCGCCGACCACGCCTGCTACGCCTTCCAGCTCGAGGCGTTCTCCGCCCGCTACCGCTGCCTCTGCATCGATCTGCCCGGCAGCGGCGAGAGCGACAAGCCCGAGGGTCCGTACTCGATGGCCACCCAGGCCGACCAGGTCGCGGCCTTCCTCACCGCGATCGAGGTGCCACGCGCGCACGTCGCGGGGGTGTCGTTCGGGGCGGCCGTCGGGATGCGGCTGGCCGCGCAGCACCCCGACCGGGTCGCGACGCTCGGCCTGCACAGCGGGTGGGACCGCACCGACCCCTACCTGACCACCGTGGTCGAGATGTGGCGCGACCTGGCCCGGCACAGCGCGACCGTGGCCGACGCGATCATCGGCGGGATCTTCCCGTTCTGCTTCACGCCGGGGATGTACGCGCAGCGGCCCGACTTCGTGCACTCCCTGGTCGAGTTCGTCCGCAGCCGGCCCGCGCAGCCGCTCGACGCCTTCCTCGCCCAGTCGGACGCCGTCCTGCAGCACGACGCGACGAGCGTGCTGGGCGCCATCACCGCGCCGACGCTGATCACCTTCGGCCGGCACGACCTGGTGACCTCCACCCGCTTCGCCGAGCCGCTGCGCGAGGGCATCGCCGACGCCGAGGTCGTCGTGTTCGACACCCTGTCGCACGCCGGACTGCACGAGGACCCGGAGACCTTCAACGCCGCCACCCTCGACTTCCTCGACCGTCACTCGCTCTAGACACGGGTATGGCGGGTGGTTGCCGAGGGCGCGCGCCTCGGCAACCACCCGCCATACCTGCGGGGATCTTTGTGAGGTCGGGTGACCGCCAGGGTGAGGAAACCTCGCAAAGATCCCTCGCGGTGATCAGTCGACGTTGACCGCGGTGAAGGCCGCCTCGACGGTCTGCGCCTCGGTGCTGCCGGCGCCGTAGAGGTCCTCCGCCGCCTGGACCATGTGGTCCTTGGCCTGCGCGTAGGTCTCCGTGCTGGTCATGTAGTTGGCGAGCGCCTGGTACCAGATGGCCGCCGCCTTGTCCCGGCCGATGCCGGTGACCGTCGACCCGTCACAGGTCGGGCTGTTGCCGTACTCCGACTCACCGCTGCCCTCGGCCATCAGGAAGAAGACGTGGTTGCCGACGCCCGAGCTGTAGTGCGGGTCGCTGTTCGGCACGTCGGAGCTCCAGCAGTCGAAGCTCGCACCGTCCTTGGAGGGCTCGTCCATCCACCGCAACGGGCTCCCGTCGCCGTTGATGTCGATCTCCTCGCCGATCAGGTAGTCGCCCGGGTCGTTGGCGTTGTCCGCGGAGAACTCGACCATGGTGCCCATGACGTCACTCGTCGACTCGTTGAGTCCGCCTGCGTCGCCTTGGTACTCGAGCGCCGCCGTGGCCTCGGTGACCCCGTGCGACATCTCGTGCCCTGCGACGTCCAGGGCGACCAGCGGGTTGGCGTTGCCGGCACCGTCGCCGTAGGTCATCTGCTGGCCGTCCCAGAACGCGTTGACGTAGTTGTCGCCGTAGTGCACGCGGGAGGGCACGCCCTGGCCGTCGTCGAAGATGCCTTCGCGGCCGAAGTTGTCCAGGTAGAAGTCGTAGGTGAGCCCGGCACCGTAGTGCACGTCGACCCCCGCCGTGGCGCGGTCGTTGTTCGTGCCGTCACCCCAGGTGTTGTCCGCGTCGGTGAAGGTCTCGCACGGACCGGTCTCCGTGTTGTTCATGTCGCAGGTCGTGTTGTTGCCGTGGTCGGGGTCGACCATCTCGTAGCCGCTGCCGGTCGACGTGGTCCCGATCGGCACCTCGCCGACGAACAGCCCGTTTCCGGTGCCCGCCTCCAGTGCCGCGGCGCGCGTGGTCGCGGCCCGGTTGTGAGGGGCAGCAGCGCGTTTCATCGCCTGGGCCGAGTCCTCCGGCGCCATCAAGGTGGTGACCATCTCGACGCTCGAGCGGACCTTCCCGGTCCTGGCGTCCACCAGGGTCGCCCGCTTGCTCGGGGTGACACCGTCCGCCTGCACGCCGCGGACGGTGGTGAGCCAGGCCAGCCGCGGCGTGCCCTGTCGGGCGTCCACGACCAGCGTCGGCTCGGACGCCGTGCCGCGGTGCTGTGCAGTCGCGGCACGCACGGCGGCGCCGGCGCTCACCGACGGCGTGGTGCCGACCGAGATCGGCTGGTCCTGCGCCACCGAGACGGTGGGCCGGGCGCCCTGCTCGGTGTGGACGACGAAGTCGCCGCCGACGACGGGCAGTCCCTGGTAGGTGCGGTCGTAGTGCTGGTGCACCGTGCCGTCCGGCCCCGTGCTGGTGCGCTCGAGCGAGTAGCGGTCACCCGACACGCCGTGGACAGCGGCGCGGTGCCCGTCGAGGAAGGCCGACCCGCGCTGCGCCAGCGCGGTGTGGTCATCGGCTCCGCCGGCACCGACCTGCGCGGCTTGAGCGGGTGCCGCCAGACCGAGCACGCCGCCGGACAGGCACAGTGCGGCGGACAGGGCGAGCTGCTTCTTCATCGGAAAGATCCTCTCGTCGGGTACTCGACCACCCTCGTCTCGCGGATCACTGCGGCACCATGCCGGCCACGCATGCCCCTTTTGCCGATCCTTGACCGTTACCATTCCGTGACCTGAAGAACCTGGGGAACCGAACGACATACGGTGCATGGCGATGGAGATCGAACTACGACACCTGCGACTGGTCCGCGCGATCGGCGACCACGGCAGCGTGACCCGCGCGGCGGTGGCGGTGGGGCAGACCCAGCCCGCGGTGAGCCGGCAGCTGCGGCGCATCGAGGAGGCGCTCGGCGGGCCGCTCTTCGAACGACGCCGGGACGGGGTGGACGCGACGGCGCTCGGCAAGCTGGTGCTGACCCGGGCGCGGGCCGTGCTGCCCGCGGTCGACAGCCTGGCCAGTGACGCGGAGCAGGTGGTGTCGGCGCACACCGCCCCGGCGGAACTGCACCTCGGCGCCCGGGTCGGCCCGGCCATGATGGGCCTGGTCAGCGCCGTCCGTGCCCTCGCCCCCGACGCCCGGATCGTCGCCGAGAGCGAGACCCGGATCGAGAGCCTGCTGGAGATGGTCGGCTCGGCGACCGTCGACGCCGCCGTGATCAACGAGTTCGTCGGGCACGAGATCTCGGTGCACCACCCGGTGCGCCGCACCGCCATCGCGGTCGAGCCGGTCTTCGTGATGCTCGCCGACGACCACCCGCTGGCCGCGCGGGAGGAGGTGCACCTCGCCGAGCTGGCCGACCAGGAGTGGGTGTTGGACCCGCTGGACCTCGACCGCGAGTACGACGTGGTGGCCGGCGCCTGTGACCGCGCCGGCTTCACCCCCCGCGTGCAGCACTACCTGCACGGCAGCCCCGCCGCGGACTTCGTGCGCAGCCGCGGGTTCGTCGGTCTGTGCTACCCCGTGGCCCGGTTCAGCGGCATCGTCACCCGGCCGCTGGCGGGCACGCCCCTGTACGTGCGGCACGTGCTGGTGACCCACACGCGCAGCTTCCTCGACCCGCGCGCCCGCACGCTCGCCCGCCACGTGGTCGACGAGCTCGACACCGCGGCCGCCCAGATCCCTTCGTATGCCGCGTGGTTGGAACGCCACGGGACGTTGCCGACCGCGGGCTGACCGGCCAGTCCCCCGCGCCCGCGGCGCGGCACCGCCCTCGGCCGAGCCTCAGGCCGCCAGCCGGTTGCCCTCGTCGCGGACCCACAGCCCGACCAGGCCGCGGAAGTGGCCGAGGAACCGGTCGTGCTCGTGCGGCGGGTAGGTGGACCGCACGGTCTCGACCAGGAGCCGGTCGAACTCGTCCGAGCTCACCCACTCCAGCACCATCTCGTCGAGGTGCGGAAAGGCATGCGCACAGAACTCGTCGTAGCGGTCGCGGTCGAAGTGCTGGTCCGCCAGCTTCTGGTAGCCCGCGAGCTTGTCCCGGTAGCTCAGCCTCTCGTCGTCGGACACCTCGAACCACGGATCCGGCTCGACCTGGGTCCGGGCCTTGCGCCCGGTGGCCAGGCAGAACGTCGTCCACTTGAGCAGCGCCTTCATCGCCCACGGGAAGTAGTAGTGCAACGACGTGACGGCCACGTCCGGGCAGGCGTTGGCGTAGTCGATCGGGTAGACGGTGCCGTCCTTCACCAGCATCTCGCAGGAGTTGAACTCCCAACGGAAGAAGGCGTTCACGGTCTGCGCGATGGTCACCGCCTCGGCACCGACCTGCGGCGTCAGGAAGTCGTAGGCCACGGCATACCGGTCGTGCATCGGCTCGTCGGGGCGGAACTTCATCACCATCGTCTCCGG
>CAYRLV010000268.1:0-2217 GCA_964425155.1 uncultured Ornithinicoccus sp.
GCGTAGCCCTTGACCGTCTCGACCAGGTTGGGGATCAGGTCGTGCCGGCGCTTCAGCTCGACGTCGATCTGGTGCCACGCCTCCTGCACCAGGTTGCGCAGCTTGATCAGCCCGTTGTAGGCCGTGATGGCCCAGATCACCAGGATGACGATGACGGCGACGATGACGCCGATCACGATCCACATCATGTGGGAACTCCCCTTGCTTCGTCGGGTGTGTCGATGGTAGCCGCACCCACGCGGTCAGGGGTCCGACGCGGGAAGCAGACCCGGGGTTTCACACCGGGCCGGCCGCGAACGTCAGCCCAGCCCGAGCTCGTCGAGGCTGTATGCGGAGACGTAGGTGAGGCCCTGCGCCTCCAGCTTCTCCTGCGCACCCGTCGCGCGGTCGGCGATGGTGGCGACCGCCACCACCTCCGCGCCTTCCTCCTGCGCGGCGGCGACCGCCTCGAGCGGTGAGGCGCCGGTCGTCGTGGTGTCCTCGACGACGAGCACGCGGCGGCCCCGGATGGACGGGCCCTCGATCCGCTGCTGCAGCCCGTGCGCCTTGCCGGCCTTGCGGACGACGAACGCGTCCAGGCGGCGGCCCTGGGCGGCGCTGGCGTGGAGCATGGCGGTGGCGACCGGGTCGGCCCCGAGGGTCAACCCGCCGACAGCATCGAACTCGAGGTCTCGCGTCAGCTCGGTCATCACCTGACCCACGAGCGGTGCCGCCTCCCCGTCCAGCGTGATCCGGCGCAGGTCGACGTAGTAGTCAGCCTCCTTGCCGGAGGACAGCGTCACGCGGCCGTGGACGATGGCCTTGTCCTTGATCAGGGTGAGCAGGCGGTCACGGGCGGTGGAGGTGTCGGTCACGAGCCCTCAGCCTAGCGGCGCGGGGTCCGCCGGGGCTTGCGAGGTGCGGGCCTGCGGGGCCGCGTCGCGCGCGAGCGGGTGTGACGTCGTCGCCGACCGGGGCAGGAGGAGCCGCACGTGCACGGTCAGCAGGTCGGCGCCCAGCACCCGCACGTTGACCGCGTTGTAGGCCCGCAGCGGGTGCCAGCGGATGAGTCGCCGCTGTCGAGCCAGCGGGTCGTCCTCCGGCCGGATCGACGCGATGCCGTCCACCCACCGGTAGCGCCAGCCGATCCGCAACCGCACCCGGACGCGCGGATCGTGCCGGATGTTGTGGACGTAGCCGGCGCGTGAGCCGTGCTCGGCGATGATCCAGAAGTCGTCACCCTGCCGACCGTTGCCAACCGGGACTCGGCGCGTTCGACCGGTGCGGCGGCCGGTGGTCTCGAGGATCGCCAGCCCGAGGGGGTTCACCCCGAGGCGCAGCAGCAGCCGCATCAGCGGGTTGAGCGTGTAGCGCTGCACCGTGCGCACGACCACCACCTTGGCCCGGCGGCTGCACACGGTGACCACCACGAGCGCCAGGTAGATCCCCGACTGGATCAGCGGCGACAGGCCACCGCCGTGGGTCAGCGCGCGCACTCCCCATACCAGTCCCAGGGCGACGGCGGTGCCGACCAACAGCCCGCGAGGGACACTTATACGTTCGTATGGTCTCATACGACTGTATGATGCCACTCATGCCAGCGAGGTCAACCGGCTTTTCCAAACGAGACTCCCTGACCGACTCGGTGCTGCGGATCGTCGCCGAGCGCGGCCTCGACAGCGTCAGCATCCGCGAGGTCGCGGCGGCGTCGGAGGTCTCCATCGGCACCGTGCAGCACCACTTCCCCACCAAGGACGACATGCTGGCCGCCGCGTTCCAGGAGGTGGTGCGTCGGATCCGGGGCCGGGTCGACCGGATCGTGCTCGGGACGGACGTGCGGGTCAACCTGTCCCGCGTGCTGCGCGAGCTGCTGCCGCTGGGGGTCGACCGGGAGGTCGAGGCGAAGGTCTACCTGGCCTTCTCGGCGCGCGCCGCCACGGCACCACGGCTCGCCGAGATCCAGCGCGAGGTGCTCGAGGAGCTGCACGGTGGTCTCGTGCAGGCCTTCACCGTGGCCTGGGGCGAGGGGGCCTCGCCGGCGCGCTGTCGCAACGCGGCGCACGCCGCCATCGGCCTGGTCGACGGACTGGCGCTGCACGCGGTCAGCGCGGACGGGTGGCTCACCCCACGGCGCCTGAGGGCCGTCCTCGATCTGGTGCTGGACGCGCTGGTCCCGCGCCCCGCCTCCCCCTGACCCCGAGAAGTTGCTGGGAAAGCGGTACGTCGAGCGCCCGGAAC
>CAYRLV010000268.1:2317-5653 GCA_964425155.1 uncultured Ornithinicoccus sp.
AGGGGTGGTCAGAGGCCGGCGACGGGGCGGCACCAGGCTGTCGAGCCAGCCGTGTCCCGGTCGAGTCCGGCCAGCGCCGCGCGTTCGATCCCGTCCGCGGACAACCCCTGCTCGGCGAGCAGCGCGCCGCGATCGCCCACACCGAGGAAGCCCTCGGCCAGACCCAGTGAGGTCACCGGCACGGTGACGCCCTCGGCCCGCAGCCGGCGGGCCACCAGGTCGCCGAAGCCGCCGCGCACCGCGTTGTCCTCGACCGTCATGACCAGGTGGTGACACGCGGCGGCCTGCACGAGCTCCGCGTCGAGCTCCGAGATCCATCGTGGATCCACGACGCTGGCGACGACGCCTTGGCGCCGCAACCGCTGCGCGGCCAGCAGAGCCTCTCGCGAGAGCGGGCCGACCGGGAGCAGCAGGACGTGGCCCCGGCCGCCCGGGCCGGCGAGCAGATCCGCGCTGCCGAGACGACGGCGCGCCCGGATCGGATCGCCGGCGCTCCCCTTCGGGAACCGCAGCACGGTCGGGCCCTCGGACCAGCTCACCGCCTCCCCGAGCAGCAGCCGCAGCTGTTCGGCGTCCCGGGGCGCGGCTGCCCGCAGCCCAGGCACCAGACCGGTCAGGGGGACGTCCCACATGCCGTGGTGCGACGGCCCGTCCGGACCGGTGATGCCCGACCGGTCGAGCACGAAGGTCACGGGCAGCCGGTGCAGCCCGACGTCCAGCAGGACCTGGTCGAACGCGCGGTTCAGGAACGTCGAGTAGACGGCCACCACCGGGTGCAGCCCGGAGGTCGCGAGGCCGGCTGCAGACGCCACGGCGTGCTGTTCGGCGATCCCGACGTCGAACACCCGCTCCGGGTGCCGGCACCACAGCGGGTGCAACCCGGTCGGGCGCATCATCGCCGCGGTGACCGCCACGACGTCCGGGCGACGCTCGGCCACCCGCACCAGCTCGTCGGCGAACGCGTCGGTCCACTTCTCCCCGGACCCCGACCGGACACCGCGTGCGCGAGTCTTCTCGGGGTCCTGCGCCCGAGAGGACCCGCCGCCCGGGTGTCCGGTCGAGGATGGGGTCGCCGGGGCGGCGGGCACCGTATGCAGCCGGTCGGCCTCGTCCGTCTCGGCCGGCGCGTAGCCGGCACCCTTGCGGGTCACGCAGTGCACCAGCACCGGCGCCCGGAGGTCCCGCGCACGGCGCAGCGCCGTCTCCAGGGCAACGATGTCGTGGCCGTCGACCGGTCCGAGGTAGGCCAGACCGAGGTCACGGAACAGGTTGCCCGACGCGGTCCCGTCCCGCAGCCGGGCGAGGTGGGCGGGGAGGGCGCCCACGGTCGGCGCGTAGGACCGGCCGTTGTCGTTGAGCACGATCACGACCGGCCGATCCTGGGCGCCGCCGATGTTGTTGAGCGCCTCCCAGGCCATCCCGCCGGTCATCGCCCCGTCGCCGATGACCGCGACGACGGACCGGGAGGAGTGCTGCAGCTGCGCCGCCTTGGCCAGCCCATCCGCATACGACAGGGAGGTGGAGGCGTGCGAGTTCTCGACCAGGTCGTGCGCGCTCTCCGCGCGGTTCGGGTAGCCGGACAACCCGCCTGCCTGCCGCAGGGTGTCGAACAGGTGCCGGCGGCCGGTGAGCATCTTGTGGACGTAGGCCTGGTGCCCGGTGTCCCACACGATGGCGTCACTCGGCGACGCGAAGACCCGGTGCAGCGCGATGGTCAGCTCGACCACCCCGAGGTTCGGCCCGAGGTGTCCGCCGGTGCGGGTGACCGCCGCGATCAGCTCCTGCCGCAGCTCCTCCGCGAGCTGCGGCAGCTCCGCACTCGGCATCCGGCGCAACCGCTCGGGGTCGAGCACCTCCGGCTGCAGCCCGGTGACGGTCATCAGGAACCCCTGACCGCCCGGAGGGACTCGCGCAGGGACCCCATGGTGGCCAGCACCGCCGTCGGCTCGTAGCCGCAGTGCGCCATGCAGTTGGCGCAGCGGGGGTCCTTGCCCCGGCCGTAGGCGTCCCAGTCGGTCGTCTCGATCAGCTCCTGGTAGGTCTGCGTGTAGCCGTCGGCCATCAGGTAGCAGGGCCGCTGCCAGCCGTTGAGCGAGTAGGACGGGATGCCCCACGCGGTGCAGCCGAAGTCCACCTTGCCCTCGAGGAAGTCGAGGAACATCGGCGAGTGGTTGAGCCGCCAGCGCTTGCGGCGGCCGTCGGCGAACGCCTTGCTGAACAGCGCGTGCGTCTCGGCGACACCCGGGAAGTGGTCCTGGTCGGGCGCCTTCTCGTAGGCGTAGGCCGGCGACAGCATCATCTCGTCGACCTGCAGGTCGTCGTTGAGGAAGTCGAGCACGTCGATGACGTTCTGCGGCGTGTCCGTCGTGAAGAAGGTCGAGTTCGTGGTGACCCGGAATCCGCGCTCCTTCAGCCACCGGATGGCGGCCACCGCCTCGTCGAAACCGCCCTCGTGGTCCACTGCGGCGTCGTGGCGTTCGCGCAGGCCGTCGAGGTGCACGGTGAACGCGAAGTAGGGCGAGGGCTTGAAGTCGAACCGGTCCCACCACTTGCGGACGAGCAGGGCGTTGGTGCACAGGAAGACGAACTTCTTGCGCGCCACCAGCTCGTTGACCAGCTGGTCGATCTGCGGGTGCATGAGCGGTTCGCCACCCGCGATGGAGACCATCGGCGCCCCGCACTCCTCCATGGCGTCCAGGGCCTGCTGCACCGGCATCCGCCGCCGCAGCTCGTCTGCGGGCTTCTGGATCTTGCCGCACCCCGGACACGCGAGGTTGCAGGCGAAGAGCGGCTCGAGCTCGACGAGCAGGGGGAACTTGTCGCGACGCTTGACCTTCTGCTTCATCAGGTAGGCGCCGATCTTCAGGGACTGGCGCAGCGGCATCGACATGGTCAGACCACCTCCTTGGGCAGCTGGAACGGGACGTCTTGCTCGGCGACGGCGACTTCGCGCACCGTGACCCGGCCGAGGCCGGTCAGACAGGTGACGACGTCGTCCGCCAGGTGGGGAGGGGCCAGGGCCCCGCGGATCAGGGCGAGGCGACGCACCCCGGCCAGCCAACGCAGATCGACCGACTCCGGGTCCTCGACCAGGTGTGCCTCGACACCGTCGGACTCGGCCCGCTCCACCAGCCGGGTGTCCGCCGGCGTGGCCGACCCGAGGACGAGCACCAGATCGCTCTCCCGGGCGAGGTCACGCAGGTGCAGGTGGTCCGTCACGGGCCCGCCGAGCAGCACCTCGCGGTCGCCCGTGGCACGGGCCCACTGGTCGATCACGGGCGCGGTCCGCCGCAGCATGCGCAGGGCCCGCAGGCCGCGCCACACCGTGCCCGGCCG
>CAYRLV010000269.1:0-5634 GCA_964425155.1 uncultured Ornithinicoccus sp.
GTTCAACCAGCTGTCGGGGCTCGCGCCACGCAGCAAGTTCAAGCGGCTGCTGGTGGCGCCGCGGTCGGTGCGCACCGGCCTGATCGAGCGGATCGACGCCGAGGCCGAGTTGGCCCGCTCGGGCCGCGACGGGCTGATCCAGTTCAAGGTCAACTCGATCGTCGACGAGCAGATCATCGATGCCTTGTATGCGGCGTCGCAGGCCGGCGCGAAGGTCGACATCTGGGTGCGCGGCATCTGCGCCCTGCGACCCGGCGTCCCGGGGCTGTCCGAGAACATCCGGGTCCGCTCCGTCCTCGGCCGGTTCCTCGAGCACTCCAGGGTGTTCGTCTTCGGCGGCGACGGTGACCCGCTCGTCTACGTCGGCAGCGCCGACATGATGCACCGCAACCTGGACCGGCGGGTCGAGACGCTGCTGCGGGTCGGCGACGAGGGTCACATCGCGTCGCTGCGGGACCTGCTCGACCGGGGTATGAGCGACAAGACCGCCAGCTGGCACCTCGACGGCGAGGGCCGTTGGACCCGGCACCACCTCGGCGCGGACGGCGAACCCCTGACCGACGTGCAGGACTCGATCATCGAGCGCTTCGCCCGCCGACGCCGGAAGGCCCGACGGCGGTGACCCGGGGCGCAGCCGCCCCGGCCGCGGCCGCCCTGGCGTCCTCAGCCGCCGTCGTCGACGCCGCGGGGGCGGTGCCCTGGCGGCGCCGACACGGGAAGCTCGAAGTGGCCCTGGTGCACCGGCCGCGCTATGACGACTGGTCCTGGCCGAAGGGCAAGGTCGACCCCGGCGAGCGCTTCCCCGCGACCGCGGTCCGCGAGGTGGCGGAGGAGACCGGCCTGCGGATCCGGCTCGGCCGACCGCTGCCGCACGCCCGCTACACGGTGGTGCGGGGCGGGTCGGGACCCCTGACCAAACGGGTGCACTACTGGGCGGGCCAGGTCATCGGCGGCAACGGCGCACTCGAGCACGAGATCGACGCGGTGGACTGGCTGACCGTGCCCGAGGCGAGCGAGCGGCTGAGCTACGCCCGTGACCGGGAGCAGCTGCGAGCCCTCGTGACCCACGACCGCAACGGGCAGGCCGAGACCTGGCCGCTGCTGGTGATCCGGCACGCCCACGCCGTCGGGCGCGGCCGCTGGAAGGGCGACGACCCGCGGCGTCCGCTGGACCGGCGCGGCGCGCGACAGGCGGCCGCGCTGGTGCCGCTCGTCACGGCATACGGGGTCCGCCGCGTGGTGAGCTCGCCGTCGGTGCGCTGCGCGGACACCCTGGCACCGTTCGCGACCCGCGCCGGTCTGCGGATGCGGCTGAAGGACGGGTTGTCCGAGGAAGGGCACGTCGCCGAGCCCCGCCGGGCGGCACGACAGGTGGACAAGGCCCTCCGGCGCGGGGAGCCGGTGGCCCTCTGCAGCCATCGCCCGGTGCTGCCCGACCTGCTGTCCGCGCTGGCGACGCGTGCCGGGCACGACGCGGACTGCGAGGGGGCGCTGCGGCGTGCGGTGGAGCGGGGACTGGCCAAGGGCGAGGTGCTGGTGGCCCACGTCAGCGGGACCGGTGCCGACGCGGTCGTCGTCGCCGTCGAGCGTCACCTGCCCTGACGGCATCCGCACGCCTGCCGATCGCGGCGAGTGGTCGCTGCTCATTCACGTGCCGTTCACCTGCGGGCGGTACATCCGTCACCCGGCCTCCCTAGCGTGCGAGGCGACGGGCCGCCCGGTCCGTCGACCCTGACTTGCGAGAGGTACCAACACCGTGAAGACCCAGCGTCTCGGCCGCGCGTCGGCCGTCGCTCTCGTCGGCGCGCTCGCCCTGACCGCCTGCGGCTCGGACAACAACACGACGGCCGGAGGCACGGACGCCCCTGGTGGCGGCGCGACGGCCAACATCGACTGTGCCCCGGGCGAGCTGCAGGCCGAGGGATCCTCGGCGCAGAAGAACGCCATCGAACTGGCCATCAAGAACTACCAGTCGGCGTGCGAGGACGCGACCCTGAGCTACAACCCCACCGGATCCGGTTCCGGTATCAAGCAGTTCACTGCCGGCCAGGTGGACTTCGCCGGGTCCGACTCGGTGCTCAGCAACGAGCCGGAGGAGGGCACCGTCGAGACCAAGGCCGCGGCCAAGACCTGCGGCTCCCCGGCCTGGAACCTGCCGATGGTCACCGGCCCGATCGCCATCTCCTACAACCTGCCCGAGGTGGACGACCTGATCCTGACGCCCGAGGTGGCGGCCAAGATCTTCCAGGGCAAGATCACCACCTGGAACGACCCGGCCATCGCCAAGATCAACCCGGACGCGACGCTGCCGGACACCGAGATCTCGGTCTTCTTCCGGGCCGACGAGTCCGGCACGACGGAGAACTTCACCAAGTACCTGTCGGCCACCGCCAAGGACGTCTGGACCGACGAGCCGTCCAAGGTGTGGGCCGGCAAGGGTGAGGGCAAGAACAAGTCGGCGGGCGTGGCCAGCGCGGTCAAGTCCAGCGAGGGCGGCATCACCTACGTCGAGTGGTCCTACGCTCGCGACAACCAGCTCTCGATCGCCCGCATCGACAACGGCGCCGGCCCGGTGAAGCTGACCGGGCAGACGGTCGGCAAGGCCGTCCAGGCGGCCAAGAACGTCGGCAAGGGCCACGACATCCGGCTGGAGCTCGACTACGCGACGAAGGAGAAGGGCGCCTACCCGATCCTGCTCGTGACCTACGAGATCGTCTGCTCGAAGGGTCAGGACGAGGCCAAGACCAAGCTGACCAAGTCCTTCCTGTCCTACTTCGCGTCCAAGGACGCGCAGCAGGCGCTCGAGTCCGCCGGTTACGCGCCGCTGCCGGAAGCCGTGCGCAGCAAGGTGACCGCTTCGATCGACGCGCTGTCCTGAGCCCCACGGACGACGCGAGAGGACCTCGATGACCAGCACGACCGGCCCGACCTCCACCGCACCCGAGCTGCCGTTCGGGACGGACGACGGCACCACCGGGACCGGCCGCCGCGGCGACCGGCTCTTCGGGGGAGCCGCCCGCGGCGCCGGTCTGCTGGTCATCGCGATCGTGGTGCTGATCGCCGTCTTCCTGCTGTCCCGCGCGCTCCCGGCCCTGCTCGACGACGAGGCCAACTTCCTGACCTCCACCGAGTGGAGCGTGCGAGGAGAGCACCCGCGCTTCGGCATCGCCACCATGCTGTGGGTCACGGTCGCCAGCTCGGTGATCGCGATGGTGATCGCGGTGCCGCTCGGCGTCTGCGTGGCGCTGTTCATCACGCAGTACTCCCCGAAGTGGCTGGCCGGGCCGGCCGCCGGCCTGGTGCAGCTGCTGGCGGCGGTCCCCTCCATCGTGTTCGGGATCTGGGGCGCCTACGTCGTCGGCCCCTACTTCGAGCCCGTCCAGGACGTCCTCCAGACCCTGCTCGGCTGGGCGCCGTTCTTCTCCGAGACGTCGGTCAACGGCTCGAGCACCATCCTGTTCGTCGGGGTGGTCCTCGCGATCATGGTGCTGCCGATCGTCACCGCGATGTCGACCGAGGTGTTCGCCCAGACGCCGACCTCCCACCGCGAAGGAGCCCTGGCCCTGGGCGCCACGAGGTGGGAGATGATCCGCACCGCCGTGCTGCCGTTCGGCCGGCCGGGCGTCATCAGCGCCGCCATGCTGGGCCTGGGCCGGGCCCTCGGCGAGACGGTCGCGGTGATGATCATCCTCTCCGCCCTCGCCGACGGGACCGCGTGGTCCTGGTCGTTGCTGAACGGCGGGGAGACCTTCGCCTCCAAGATCGCCAACGGTGCACCCGAGTTCAGCACGCCGCAGCAGACCGGCGCCTACATCGCGGCCGGGCTCGTGCTCTTCGTGCTCACCTTCGTCGTGAACGCGATCGCCCGCATGGTGATCAACCGCAGGAAGGCCTTCAGCGAATGACCACCGTCGACACCAGCGTGGACACCGTGGTGCCGGAGCGCGTCGCGCGCCGCCGGGTGTCCGGCCTCGGGCCCAAGGCACGGGGACGCACCCTGCGGGACGGGGTGGCCCGTGTCGTCATGTGGACCTCGTTCCTCGTCGCCCTGGCGCCCCTCGTCTGGATCCTCGGCAGCGTCGTGGTCAAGGGCGGCCACATGCTGTTCCAGTCCACCTGGTTCACCCACTCGCAACGCAACATCACCTCGAGCGACGTCGGGGGCGGCGCCGTCCACGCCATCCAGGGCACCCTGATCCAGGGCGCCGCCACCGCGGTGATCGCCGTGCCGATCGGCGTGTTCGCCGCGATCTACCTGGTGGAGTACGGCCGGGGCGCGCTCGCCCGCGCGGTGAGCTTCACGGTGGACATCCTCACCGGCATCCCGTCGATCGTCGCGGCCCTGTTCATCTACGCGGTATGGGTCACGACGTTCGGGTTCCAGCGGGTCGGTTTCGCGGTGGCGCTCTCGTTGGTGCTGCTGATGATTCCCGTCGTCGTGCGGTCCACCGAGGAGATGCTGAGGCTGGTCCCCAACGAGCTGCGGGAGGCGTCCTACGCCCTCGGTGTGCCGAAGTGGAAGACGATCGCCAAGGTCGTGCTGCCGACCGCCTTCTCCGGCATCGTGACCGGTGTGCTGCTCGGTCTCGCCCGGGTGATGGGCGAGACCGCGCCGCTGCTCATCCTCGGCCCCTACACCAAGAACATCGCCACCAACCTGTTCAGCGGCAACATGGGCACCCTGCCCACGATGATCAACCAGGACCGCGTCGAGGCCCTGCAGCCGGCGCTGGACCGGGTCTGGGGCGCCGCGCTGACGCTGATCCTCCTCATCCTGCTGCTCAACCTCCTCGGCAGGCTGGTCGCCCGCTGGGGCAAGGTCCGTGCCTGAGGTGGGCACCCCGCATACCGAACAAGGAAGCGAACAACACTGATGGGCAAGCGAATAGACGTCAAAGACCTCAACGTCTTCTACGGCGACTTCAAGGCGGTCGAGGACGTCACCATGACGATCGAGCCGCGCTCGGTGACCGCGTTCATCGGGCCGTCCGGCTGCGGCAAGTCCACCTTCCTGCGCACCCTGAACCGGATGCACGAGGTGGTGCCGGGTGGCCGGGTCGAGGGGCACGTGCTGCTCGACGACCAGGACCTCTACAGCTCGCGCGTGGACCCGGTGGCGGTGCGCCGCACGGTCGGCATGGTGTTCCAGCGGCCGAACCCGTTCCCGACGATGTCGGTCTTCGACAACGTCGCGTCCGGGCTGAAACTCGGCGGGTTGCGGGACAAGAAGCAGCTCGCCGAGCGGGTGGAGAGCTCGCTGCGCAGCGCCAACCTGTGGAACGAGGTCAAGGACCGGCTGGACAAGCCCGGCGCGGGCCTCTCCGGCGGGCAGCAGCAACGGCTGTGCATCGCGCGGGCGATCGCCGTGCGCCCGTCCGTGCTGCTCATGGACGAGCCGTGCTCCGCGCTCGACCCGATCTCGACGCTGGCGATCGAGGAGTTGATCGACCGGCTCAAGCGGGACTACACGATCGTCATCGTCACGCACAACATGCAGCAGGCGGCCCGGGTGTCCGGCCGCACCGCGTTCTTCAACCTGGCCGCGACCGGCAAGCCGGGGCGGCTGATCGAGATGGACGACACGCAGCAGATCTTCAGCAACCCGGCCCAGCGGGCCACCGAGGACTACATCTC
>CAYRLV010000270.1:0-5623 GCA_964425155.1 uncultured Ornithinicoccus sp.
CGTCGACCGCCCGGCCGCCCTCGCCGAGCTCGAGCGGGCGGAAGGTGTCGATCATGACCGCGAGCTCGTCGAAGTAGTGCACCCCGACCGAGTTCTCGTAGGCGCCCGGCTGCGGGCCGTGCGCGTGGCCGCCGGGGTGCACCGAGATCGAGCCCTTGCCGATGCCCGAGCCCTTGCGCGCCTCGTAGTCGCCGTCGACGTAGAACATGATCTCGTCGCTGTCCACGTTGGAGTGGTAGTAGGGCACCGGGATCGACAGTTCGTGGTAGTCGACCTTGCGCGGCACGAAGTTGCAGATCACGAAGCCCCAGCCCTCGAACACCTGGTGCACCGGCGGCGGCTGGTGCACCTTGCCGGTGATCGGCATGTAGTCGGCCACGTTGAACGCGTAGGGATAGAGGCAGCCGTCCCAGCCCACGACGTCCAGCGGGTGGTAGGGGTAGGTGTAGATGGTGCCGACCAGGCCACCGGTCGAGTCGGGGCCGCTGCCCCGGTGCTTGATGAATACTTCGGTGTGGTCACCAGCGGCCGCTCCCACATCCTCGGCCAGCAGGGGTCCCTCCGGCGGACGCAGGTCGCGCTCGCAGTAGGGCGCGTGCTCCAGCAGCTGCCCGTAGCGCGACAGGTAGCGCTTCGGCGGGGCGATGTGCGAGTTGCCCTCGATGCAGTAGGCGCGCAGCGGCTCCGCATACCCCTCGTCGCCCTCGACGACCGGGAGCCAGCGGTGCGTCGTGGCGCGCGGGATGACCAGGTAGTCGCCCTCGGCGACGTCGAAGGCGCCGAACACGGTCTCGACGCGGGCGCCGCCGCGCTCGACGTAGACGCACTCGTCGCCGATGCCGTTGCGGTACCACGGGCTCGGGGTGTCGGCGACGACGTAGCAGATGCGCACGTCGCCGTTGCCGAGGACGAGCCGGCGTCCGGTGACGACGTCGACACCGGTGCTGCCCTCGTCGAAGAGGTCGTGCAGCTTGAGGTGCCGCGGCGTCAGCGGGTGGTTGGGCGTGGTCGACCAGTCGCCGAGGTCCCAGGGCCGGGCGTCACTGATCTGCGAGGGGATGCCGCGGTGGTAGAGCAGCGACGAGTCGGACGAGAAGCCCTCCTCCCCCATCAGCTCCTCGTAGTAGAGCCCGCCGTCCGGATTGCGGTGCTGGGTGTGCCGCTTGGGCGGCACGCTGCCGAGGCGCTGGTAGTGGGCCATCTCTCGCATCCTCCGTCTCCATGTCCGCTGAGCGGACGAAAGTGTCTCTCTGGTCTCACGATCCAGTAGCCTGCGCCGCATGTCAACGCGCTTTGCCGTCCGTGCGGAGAGCCCCGTCGAGCGAGACCTGTTCGCGCGGCTCGTGGACGACGCCGCGGTGTTCCCGCCGGGCCTGGCCCCGTTGGATCGCGCGCTCGCCGAGCACGTGGCGCGACGCGCGCACCCGCACGCCGACCTGGTCGGCCCGCTGCTGGTCCCGGCGTCCGCCGCCCCGGATCTCCTCGCGCTGGAGCGACCCGCGCCGGTGCGGGTGGGTGTCATCGGGCGGCCCGGGACGCCGCTCGCCGCGATCCGGGAAGCCCTGGACCAGCTGCGGGACGCCGTCGACCTCGAGGTGGCCGGCGTGGAGATCGGCTGGGCTCCCGGCTGGGAGGACGCGCTCGCCTGGGACCTGCCGCTGTCGGTGGAGGTGCCCCGAGCCGCACAGGAGCGGGCGCGGGCCCTGTCCGAGCTGCGTGACGCCCAGGAGGAGAGCGTGCGGTTGCAGGCCAAGTTCCGGACCGGCTCCACGCCGCAGCAGCCGGTCCCGACGGCGTCGGAGCTGGGCGCGTTCATCCGGTCCTGCGTCGAGCTCGGGCTCGCCTTCAAGCTGACCGGCGGGCTGCACCACGTGCTCGCCCACACCACGTCGGAGGGCGAGGAGCAGCACGGCCTGCTCGGCGTGCTGGCGGCGACCCACTGGGCCCTCGGCGGCCATGACGGTGACGAGCTCGCCTCCCTGGTCTCCTGCCGGGAGCCGGAACCGTTGCTGGACATCATCACCCGGTGGACCGACGACGAGGTGAGCGGCGTGCGGGCCTGCTTCACCTCATACGGATGCTGTGGTGTCCTCGACCCGATCGGTGAGCTCGCCGAGCTCGGCCTGATCACCCCCAACTGACTGCGACCACGAACTGACCGCAACCACAAGGAGTTTCGTATGATGACCAGCTGGCTTGACCTGCCCGCCGACCACCCCTTCGGCATCCACACCCTGCCGTACGGCGTGTTCTCCCCGGCGGGCGGCGAGCCGCGGGTCGGCGTGCGGATCGGCGACCAGGTGCTGGACGCGGGCGCGGTCGCGGCGATCGGGCGCGAGCAGGTGGGTGTCGGCGACGGGCCGGACCTCGCCGCCGCGTGGCAGACGGCCAGCCTCAACGCGTTCCTCACGCTCGGGCACGAGGCGTGGCACGTCGCGCGTGAGTGGCTGACCGAGGTCCTCAGCAACGACGCGCACCGCGAGGCCGTGGAGCCGCACCTGCACGACCTGTCCGAGGTGACGCTGCACCTGCCGATCGAGGTCGCCGACTACGTCGACTTCTACGCCAGCGAGCAGCACGCCACCAACCTGGGCAAGGTGCTCCGGCCGAACGAGGAGCCGCTCAAACCCAACTGGAAGCACCTGCCGGTCGGCTACCACGGCCGGGCCGGGACGGTGGTCGTGAGCGGCACCGACGTCGTCCGCCCGAGCGGACAGCGCAAGGCTCCCAGCGACCCGGCGCCGACCTTCGGGCCCAGCAAGCGGCTCGACATCGAGACCGAGCTGGGGTTCGTCATCGGCGGCGCCACGCCGGTCGGGTCACGGGTCAGCGTCGACGAGGCGCCGGAGCACCTCTTCGGCGTGACCCTCTTCAACGACTGGAGCGCGCGCGACATCCAGGGCTGGGAGTACGTGCCGCTCGGCCCCTTCCTCGGCAAGTCCTTCGCGTCCTCGGCCGGCGCCTGGGTGGTGCCGATGGCCGCGCTCGAGACCGCGCGCGTGCCGCTGCCCGCGCAGGACCCGCAGCCGCTCCCCTACCTGCGGGGCTCGAACGGTCCCGGGCGGGGCATCGACCTGCGGCTCGAGGTGCGGATCAACGACACGGTCGTCTCGCGCCCCCCGTACAACCTCATCTACTGGTCGCCCGAGCAGATGGTCGCGCACCTGACGGTCAACGGCGCGAGCCTGCGCGACGGTGACCTGTTCGCCTCCGGCACGATCAGTGGCGAGAACGCCGACGAGCGCGGCTCGCTGATCGAGATGACCTGGAACGCCAAGGAGCCGATCACGTTGGCCGACGGGTCGACCCGCGGGTTCCTCGAGGACGGCGACACCGTCACGATCACCGGTTGGGCGCCCGGGCCCGAGGGATCGCGCATCGGCCTCGGTGAGGTGACCGGCACCATCCGGCCCGCTCGCTGACCCCAGGACGTCCTGCGCCACGGCTGCCCGGCACCCGTCCGCAGGACGTCCACCGAATCGGTCAGGTCGCGCGCCATTCGTCGGCAGTCAGCCGGTGGACGACGTGAGGTCGCAGCCGGTGGCCCGGCTCGGCGCCGGGGTGCTCGAAGCGCGCGTGCTCCGTCATGCCCAGGCGGCGCATCACGGCCTGGGACGGCGTGTTGAGCACCGCGGTCATCGACCACACCTCGTCCAGTCCGCCGTCACCGAAGCCGACGGTGAGCGCAGCCCTGGCTGCCTCCGTCGCATACCCGTGCCCCCAAGCCGGGCGAGCCAGGCGCCAGCCGACCTCCATGCCGCCGGCTCCAGGGACACCGTCGGGCATCGGGTTCAGCCCGGTGAAGCCGAGGAACTCTCCCGTCTGCCTCAGTTCCAGGGCCCACAGCCCGAATCCCTGTGTCTCGAAACGCTTTTCGATGCGGTCAATCAGTGCGTCGCTGGCCGCCCGATCCAGCGCCTCCGGGAAGTAGCGCATCACCTGGGCGTCGGCGTTCATCGCCGCGAAGGGCGCGCGGTCCGCGTCCTGCCAGCGCCGCATGATCAGCCGGTCCGTCGTCAGGAGGTCATGTCGAGCGAGCACCTCGTCAACCTATCCCCAGACCGATCGGCCGAGCCGGTATGGCGAGCCGCACCTCGTGCACGCCCCTCCAGCAGGTGAGCGCACGCCATACCCGTCAGTAGTTCCGAGGCGACCGACCACGGGCCGGACGCGGTGCACACCGTCCTCGGCGGCCCCGGTACGGTCAAGGCACTTCGCGCAGAAAGGTGCACCATGTCGATGAACCTCGCCAGCCCCCGGGTGCTGGCCGACGTCGTTCCTGGCGGAGCCGTCCGCGACGCAGCACTGGTGACCGGCGGCGCCGCGCTGACCGGCGTGCTCGCCCAGATCGCCGTCCCGCTGCCGTTCACGCCGGTCC
This sequence comes from uncultured Ornithinicoccus sp., assembly GCA_964425155.1. GTDB lineage: Bacteria > Actinomycetota > Actinomycetes > Actinomycetales > Dermatophilaceae > Segeticoccus. The sequence goes on from CAYRLV010000270.1 coordinate 4,379, forward strand.
CGCTCACCATGCAGACCTTCGGCGTGCTGCTCGTGTGCGCGAGCCTGGGATCGCTGCGCGGTCTGCTCTCGATGGGGTTGTATGTCGTGGCTGGTCTTGCCGGGGTGCCCTGGTTCGCCGAGGGCAGCTCGGGCGCGGGCAGCGCCTCCTTCGGCTACGTGCTGGGCTTCCTGCTCGCGGCCGCCGTCGTCGGCCGCCTGGCGGAGCGCGGATCGACACAGTCCCCGGTGCACACCGCGGGCGTCATGGTGCTGGGCAACCTGGCGATCTACGCCGTGGGCGTGCCGTGGCTGATGCATGCCGCGCACCTCGACCTCGGCACGGCCCTGACCCTCGGCGTGGTGCCCTTCCTCATCGGCGACGGCCTCAAGATCCTCGCCTGCTCGGGAGTCTTCCCGGGCACTTGGCACCTGGTGCGTCGGTTCGGCGGAGGGACGCCCGGCCGGTAGGTGTCCGCCGATGCGGATGCTCTGGATCGGTGGCACGCAGGGCGCGGGCAAGTCGACGCTGGCACAGGACCTGGCTCTCACCCACGACCTGCCGGTCCATCACATCGACGCCTACACGTTCGCCCATGCGGCTCGGCTTGCCACCCGGCCTTCGCTGGACGAGCAACTCGCCCAGGGGCCCGCGGCAGCAGCGGATGCCTGGGACGAGGTCAGTCGGGAGCGGCTAGCGCTGATCCTGGCAGACCTGCGTGCCCGAGACCTCGGCGACGTCCCGACGATCGTCGAGGGCCCACAGTTGACGCCGGCCCTCGCGGACGGGCTACCGGTCGAGGCGGCCGTCTGGCTGCTCGTCGACCCCGAGGTGACTCGTGAGGTGCGGCAGCGGCGCGCCGAGTCGGCCGGTGATGAGGCCGCGCGACGACGCGTGGGAGCGCTCGGCGCGCGCGAAGCCGAGGTCCGTCGGCGGCTGGAAGCACAGCTGGCCGCCGGGTCGTGGCCGGCCCTACAGGTCCTCCGCGAGCCGGACTGGGCAACAGTGAGGCAGCAGGTCGCCGAGACGCTCGGTCTCGAGTCACCGCATCCCCGGCTCGCCGGTGCAGGGCTGACGCGTGCCCGGCGGCAGGAGAACCAGGCCGTGGCGAGCCAGGTCGAGGCCTACCACCGGTCGTTGGGTCGTGCGGGCGACGGCCCGGAACTCGAGTTCGCCTGCGAGTGCGGCAGGTCCGGCTGCGGGAGGATCTGGCGAGGCACGGCCCGGGCCTATCGCGAGGCTGGCCTTCACGAAGCACTCCGCTAG
>CAYRLV010000271.1:0-5610 GCA_964425155.1 uncultured Ornithinicoccus sp.
GGGAAAACCGCTGCCTTGATGCAGAACCCGACCAGCAGCATGATCTGCAGCAGCAGCCGCGTGCCGTCCGGCAGCGCGTCCAGCCGGCCGGCCAGCTGCGCGAGGTTGACGGTGCCGGTCGCCGCGTAGACCAGTGCGATCGCCACCAGGAAGACCAGGGACGACAGCATGCTGACGACGACGTAGGTGATCCCCGCCCGCACCCTCGGTGGGGTGCCCCCGAGGGTGAGCAGCACGAAGCTGGCGGCGAGCAGCATCTCGAAGCCGACGTAGATGTGGAACAGGTCGCCGGACACGAAGGTGGTCGAGACGCCGGCCGCGAGCACCAGCATGGTGGGGTGGAAGATCGGCAGCGGTGCCTCGCCGTCGCTCTCGTCGTCGAAGCTCGAGCGCCCCTGACCGATCGAGTACAACAGCACGGCGAGGGTGACCAGTGAGGAGACGACCAGCATCAGCGCGGAGAGTCGGTCGACCACGAGGGCGATGCCGAGCGGCGGCTGCCAGCCACCGACCTCGACCACCTGCGGCCCGTGCGTGTCGGCCGCCCACAACAGCACCCCGGACACGGCCAGCACGGCGGTCAGCACGGTCACCGTCACCACCCGCTGGATGCGCGTATGGCGTCCCACGGCGATGGTGATCCCGGCGCCGACGAGGGGCAGCACCACGGGCAGCGGCACCAGGGCACTGAGCAGGTCGTGGTGGGGAGGGTTCATCGTGGCCTCCCCCCGCCGAACTCGGTGGTCTCCGGCTCCGGCTCCGGCTCGTTGAAGTCGCTCTCGGACAGGTCGTTCTCGTCCGCCTTGACCGCGATGCGGGTGTCCTCCGGGTCGTCCTCCATGACGTCGTGGTCGGACAGCTGCCAGGACCGGTGGGCCAGCGCCAGGATGAAGGCGGTCATCCCGAGGGTGATGACGATGGCGGTGAGCACCATGGCCTGCGGCAGCGGGTCGCTCATGTCGGACACGTCCGTCGAGCCGACGATGGGCGCCCGGCCCGGAGGCCCGCTCGCCACGAGGAACAGGATGTTGGCGCCGTTGCCGAGCAGCAGCAGGCCGATCAGGGAGCGCACGATGCTGCGGGCCAGCAACAGGTAGACGCCGGCGGCGAACAGCACACCCACCAGGACGCAGAGGGCGAGGTTGGGGATCATCCGGCCTCACCCCCGACCGGGTGGGCGGTCCGCTCGTCCGGATGGCGTGGGTCGTCGTCGCCCTGCTCGATCATCGTGTCGAGCCCGGAGCCGAGGCTGCGCAGGACGTCGAGGATCAGGCCGATCACGACGAGGTAGACACCGATGTCGAAGAAGACCGAGGTCACCACGTGCACGTCGCCGACCAGCGGCAGGTGCAGGTCGAAGATCCAGCTCTGCAGCACGTCACCGCCGAAGGCCAGCGACGCCAGGCCGGTCCCCGCCGACAGGAACAGCCCGGCGCCGAGCAGCAGACCGGGCATGATCGGCGCCGCCGCCCGCAGCTCGTCCCGCTCCCCCGCCAGGTAGCGCACCGCGAGAGCCAGCCCGGCCACCAGCCCCGCGGCGAAGCCACCGCCGGGGTGGTTGTGCCCGGAGAACAGCAGGTAGAGGCTCCACAGCACGATGGTGTGGAAGATCAGCCGGGTGACCACCTCGAAGATCACCGACCGCCGTTCGGGCTTCATCGCCGACCCCTCGGCCAGCCAGGGGCTTCCGGCGTTGCCTCCCACCGCTGCGTGAGTGCGCCGCAGTCCGCGGGCGCTGGCGATCATGCTGCGGCTGCGGCTGAGGTTGTCCTCGCGCAGGAAGACGAGGCTGGCCACCCCGGTGGCCGCGACGAGCACGACGGACAGCTCGCCCATGGTGTCCCACGCCCGGATGTCGACGAGGGTGACGTTGACGATGTTGTTGCCCCCGCCGAACTCGACGGCCCCCGTGGCGAACTGCTCGGTCATCGGCGCGGCGGTCCGCACCGTGACCGCGGCAACCGCCATCGCGGCGGTCACGACCCCCACCCCCAGCCCGAGCACTCCTCGCAGCCGGCGGGTGAGCAGGGTCGGGTCGTCGTTGAACTTGCCGGACAGCCGCCGGACGACGAGCACGAAGACCACGAGCGAGACGGTCTCGACCAGCACCTGGGTGAGGGCGAGGTCCGGGGCCCCGTGCAGCAGGAAGAGCATCGCGGTGCCGTAGCCGGTGAACCCGACGAGGAAGACCGCGCGCAGCCGGCGGCGGGCCCGGGTCGTGAAGAAGGCGGCCACGGCCACCAGCACGGCGATCGCGACCTGGGCGGGGCTGTCCCCCCAGGACACCCGGTCCGGCCACGTCACCCCCTCCAACAGCGCCGTCCCTGGCAGGATCACCAGCACCAGCAGGATCAGACCGAGTGACAGCGGCAACGAGCCGCGTTGCAGCGCACCGGTGACCTCCAGCGAACCGCGGTCCAGGCCCCGCATGACGGCGCGGTAGCCGTCGTCCGCGCCCGGCACACCCCCGACCCGCGACTGGACGGCCTCGACGCGGGTGCGCAGGAGGAACAGCGCGGCGCCGAGCGCCAGGGTGACGGCCGACAGCAGCAGGGCCGGGGTGAGTCCGTGCCAGAGCCCGAGATGGATGTCGTCGCCCGTGGACGCGAAGGTGCGCAGGTAGGGGGCGAGCAGGTCCTCGGCGGCCCCGGCCAGTGGCCCCGCCACGAGCGAGGCCAGGGCGAGGGCGACGGGCACCCCGACCAACAGCCCGGCCGGACGGTGCAGGGGCGTCGGTGGCCGCCCGGGCCGGGACCCGAACGCGCCGAGGCAGAACCGGGCGCCGTAGGCGAAGGTCAGCGCCGACCCCACCACCAGCACGGCGAGCACGAGCGGATCACCGTGCGGACCCGCTCCCCCGCCCGGCAGCAGGGCCAGGTAGGCGGTCTCCTTGGCGACGAACCCGGCCATCGGTGGCAGGCCGGCCATCGAGGCGGCGGCGACGATCGCGGCGCCGGCGAGCCACGGCATACGGGAAGCGAGCCCGGACAGCTCGCGCAGGTCCCGCGTGCCGGCGCTCCGGTCGATCGTGCCCACGACCAGGAACAGGGACGACTTGAACAGGGCATGCGCGACGAGCACGGCGAGACCGGCCAGCGCGGCAGTCCGCGAGCCGAATCCGGTGAGGACGGTGAGGAATCCGAGCTGGCTCACGGTGCCGTAGGCCAGCAGCAGCTTGAGGTCGTGCTGGCGCAGCGCCCGCCACCCGCCCACGAGCATGGTGGCGCTGCCGAGCACCAGCACGACCGGTCGCCACACCGACAGGTCGCCGAAGGCGGGGGCGAGCCGGGCGACCAGGTAGATCCCGGCCTTGACCATCGCGGCCGCGTGCAGGTAGGCGCTGACCGGGGTGGGCGCCGCCATCGCGCCGGGCAGCCAGAAGTGGAACGGGACGAGAGCGGACTTGCTGACCGCACCGACCAGCAGCAGGACCACCGCGGTGGCGACCAGCGGCCCGCTCGGCGGGTGGGCGACGATCTGCGACAGCCGGTAGGTGCCGGCGTGCTCGCCGAGCAGGACGATTCCGGCGAGCATCGCCAGCCCGCCCGCGGTGGTCACGACGAGCGCCTGGGTGGCGGCCCACCGGCTGTTCTCGCTGGCGGGCCGGTGCCCGATCAGCAGGTAGGACAGGACGGTGGTGAGCTCCCAGAACAGGTAGAGCACCAGCAGGTCGTCGCTGGTCACCAACCCGAGCATCGCCCCGGCGAAGCCGGTCAGCGAGGCGGCGAACCCGCCGAGCCCCGGCTCGTCGTCGTCGAAGTAGCGGGCGCAGTAGAGCAGGACGAGCGCGCCGATCGCACCGACCACCAAGGTGAGCAGCCACGACAAGGTGTCCAGCCGGAAGGACAGCTGCATGCCGAGCGAGGGCACCCAGTCGGTGTGCACCGTCGGCGGGTGACCACCCCGCACGGCCCCCGTGTTGACCACCGCCCACAGCGTCGCGGCGGCCGGCGGCGCGGCGAGCACGATGAACGCGCGGCTGCCCCACCACCGGACGAGCAAGGGCGCCAGCACCGCGGCCAGGACATGGGCCGCGAGGAGCGCGAGCATCCCGCCTCCTCGTGCTGGTCGGGGTCGTGGCTGGCTTTCCGGGTCGCGGTGTCACCCACCGACCGACAACGACGGCACGTTCCGGGGGTGAGGACGATCATAACGACCGTGGGAGTGAGGTTATCGGCGCAGGCCCCTCAGCGGTGAGAGGCCGCAGGCGCACCGGGACACGACCGGCCTCACGAGACCACCTCGACCAGGTGGATCAGCAGTCCCACGAGGGCACCGACGACGGTGCCGTTGATCCGGATGAACTGCAGGTCCCGGCCGACGTGCAGCTCGATCCGCTCGGCCGCCTCGCGGCCGTCCCAACGGTTCACCGCCTGCGACACCAGCCCCGCGATCTCCCCGCCGAAGGTGGTGACCAGGCCGGCGGCGGCGTCCGACAGGCGCACCTCCAGGCGCGACCGCAGCTCGGTGTCCCCCGCCAGCTGCTCCCCGAGGTCGCGCACGGCTTCCTGCACCCGTTGCCGGAGCACGCCTCCCGGGTCGTCGAGCGCGTCGAGAAGGACCGCTCGTATGGCGTCCCACGCCGCCACGAGCGCGTCTCCGGTCCCGGGGTGGGCCCAGAGCCGCTCGGTGAACCGGGCTGCCCGCGCACGGGTGTCGGGGTCGTGCTGCAGGTCGGCGGCCAGCTGCCGGAGCAGCCGGTCGAGCGCGCGGCGGGCCGGATGGCGGGGGTCGTCCCGGACGTCGGCCACCCAGGCGATCGACTCCTGGTGCACCCGCTCGATCACCTTGTCGTCCAGCCACTGAGGTGACCACCAGGGGGCCCGTGCGCCGACGACCTCGGCGACGGTGTCGGGGTTGTCCCGCAGCCAGCGGTGCCCCTCGCTCAGCGCCAGGTCGACGAGGTTGTGGTGCGCGCCGTCGGTGAGGACGGAGTCGAGCAGGTGACCCGCGAGGGCGCTGAGGTCCTCGCGGGCCAGCCGCGGCAGCAGCGCCTGGTCGAGGAAGGTCCGCACCTCGTCCTCGCGCACGGCCCGCAGGCCACGGCCCACGACCGGCGCGGCCTCGTCGACGACTCTCGCGGCGTTCGGCTCGTGGGTCAGCCAGCGACCGATCCGGCGCACCGCGTCGGTGGAGGCGATCCTGCGGCGGACGTTCTCCTCGGTGAGGAAGTTCTCGGCGACGAATGCCTCGAGGCCCGCGGCGAGGGCGTCCTTGCGGCGGGGGATGATCGCGGTGTGCGGGATGGGCAGCCCCAGCGGGTGCCGGAACAGCGCGGTGACGGCGAACCAGTCCGCGATGGCACCGACCATCGCGGCCTCGGCCGCGGCGGTGGCGAACTCCCACCCGCCCGAACGGCTGCGGGTGAGGACGAAGACCACTGCTGCCAGCAGGAGCAGGCCGAGCGCGAGGGCGCGCATCCGGCGCAGCTCGCGTCGGCGCGCCACGTCAGGGGCAGCGGCCGGGCTCGAGATCGGCGTCACGAGACGCCATCCTGCCCTGCCCGCCCCCGACCGTCGTCCTCACCCGCCTCCCCTCCCCCTCCCTCCCCGTCTCCGTGAGGAATCTTCGTGAGGTTTGGTGCCCTCTGAGGGCAGCAAACCTCACGAA
>CAYRLV010000272.1:0-5585 GCA_964425155.1 uncultured Ornithinicoccus sp.
CCGGGCGCCGGCAAGACGATGTTGGCCGAGCGGCTGCCCGGCCTGCTGCCCGGGCTGCCACCTCAGCAGGCGCTGGAGGTGACGGCGATCAACTCGATCCTCGGCGCCCTGCACCCGACCGGTGGTCTGGTCACCCGGCCGCCGTTCGTGGCGCCGCACCACGGGGCGTCGATGGCGGCGGTGATCGGAGGCGGGTCGGGGCGGATCCGCCCGGGTGCGGTCTCCCGGGCCCACCACGGCGTGCTGTTCCTCGACGAGGCACCGGAGTTCCGCCGCGACGTGCTCGACGCGCTGCGCCAGCCGCTGGAGTCCGGCCGGGTCGTCGTCGCCCGGGCCGACAAGGTGGTGGCCTACCCCGCGCGGTTCCAGCTGGTCCTGGCAGCCAATCCGTGCCCCTGCGGGCGGGGGTTCGGCAAGGGGGACCAGTGCTCCTGCTCGCCGGTGGCGCTGCGCCACTACCAGGGCAAGCTCTCCGGGCCGCTGATGGACCGGGTGGACCTTCGGCTGCCCGTCCGTGCCGTGGCCAGATCGGCGTTGGGAGGCTCGGGCGGGGAGTCGACCTCGGTGGTCGCGGAACGCGTGGCGAGAGCGCGGGACGTGCAGGCCGAGCGGTTCGCCGGACGGCCATGGTCGGTCAACAGCGCGGTGCCCGGCCCGGTGCTGCGGCAGGGTGAGCTGCGGCTGCCGTCGGAGGTCACCGTGGACCTCGACCGGGCGATCGAGCTCGGATCGCTGACCCTGCGCGGCTACGACCGGGTGCTGCGCACGGCCTGGACCATCCGGGACCTGGCCGGCGGGGGACCGCCGACCCGGTCCGACATCGGCACGGCGCTGACGCTGCGCGCCCAGAGCCCGGCGGCAGCATGAGAACCCCCACGAGGCGCTCCGCGCAGCCCCGATACCTCACGGGGACCGTGAGATGACCCCGCCGACCAGTCCGCTGCTCCAGCAGGACCGATTCGCCCGTGCCGCGTGGAGCCGGATCGCCGAGCCCGAGGACCACGTGGCCGGACGGCTGATCGCCGAGTTCGGAGCGGTCGGTGCCCTGGAACGCATCGGTCGTCGCGAGCACGCCGACACGGAGCGCTTCGAGGCCAGACTGGAGGCGCTCGACGTGGAGCGTGATCTCGAGATCGGCGCACGGTTCGGTGCCCGGCTGGTCTGCCCCGGTGACCCGGAATGGCCGGCGGGCCTGGACGATCTCGAGCAGCCGCCCTACTGCCTGTGGGTCCGCGGACCGGTGGATCTCGGATCCGCCTGTCTCCGGAGCGTGGCCATCGTCGGCGCCCGGAGCGCCACGGCGTACGGCGAGTCGGTGGCGGCCGACCTGGCGTCCGGTCTGGCGGAGCGCCGCTTCACCGTCGTGTCCGGGGCGGCCTTCGGCATCGACGCTGCCGCGCACCGCGGCGCCCTGGCCGTCGACGCCACCACGGTGGCGGTGCTGGCCAGTGGGGTCGAGCGTCCCTATCCGGCGGCCCACGCGGCGCTGATCGCCCGGATCGCCGAGACCGGCGCCGTGGTCAGCGAGGTCGCGCCCGGCTCGGCCCCGACGCGCTACCGGTTCCTGCAACGCAACCGGCTGATCGCCACCATGACCCGCGGCACCGTCGTGGTGGAGGCGGGCTTGCGCTCCGGCTCGCTGAACACCGCTCGCACGGCCTCCGACCACGAGCGCGTCGTCGCGGCGGTCCCCGGGCCGGTCACGTCGATGATGTCGTCCGGCTGCCACGACGTGATCCGATCCGGACGCGCCGTGCTCGTCACCGACGCCGCGGAGGCGGCGGAGGCGGTCGGCGAGTTCGGAGTCGACCTCGCCCCACGCAAGAGCGGGCCCGAGCGCCCCGACGACGAGCTGGACGAGGTCCCGCGGTTGGTCCTGCACGCCCTGCCGCACCGCAAGTCCGTCGACGTGCGCGCGCTCCAACGCGCGACGGGCCGGTCCGGCCCCGAGGTGATCAGTGCACTCGGCCAGCTGGAGCTGCGGGCCCTGGTGCGGCGGGACGGCGACCTGTGGCGTCGCTGCTGAGTCGCCACGGACACCGGCCGACGTGTCACGTGGTCGCCACGCGAGGGACACCCGCCGACACGGCGGACCCGCACCCGGCGGTGCTTGCCTCACCGGGCGCGCTTTGCGAGCGTGAAGGGGTGCCCCGGACCCGAGACGTCGACCACTCGCCGGGGGGCGTCCTCCACCGGGTCGTCGACGACTTCGACCGACACCTCGCCGCGGAGCGAGGGCTGTCGGTGCACACCCGGCGCGCCTACCGGGGCGACGTGACCGCCCTGGTCGACTTCGCCCACGAGCGAGGAGTCGACACCCTCGACGAGCTCACCCTGACCGACCTGCGGTCCTGGCTCGGGCAGCTGGCCGAGGCCGGTGCCGCGCGCAGCACCCTCGCGCGGCGGGCGGCGGCCGCCAGGGCCTTCCTGCGCTGGGCGGCGCGCACCGGCGTCATCGCGTCCGATCCCTCGCTGCGGCTCACGGCCCCGAAGCGGACCCGCACCCTGCCCGGAGTGCTCCGGCAGGAGGACGCGGCCGGACTGCTCGACCTGGCCGGGGTGGCCGCCGACGACGGCGACCCGATCCACCAGCGCGACCGCGCCATCCTGGAACTGCTCTATGCCAGCGGCATCCGGGTGGGGGAGCTGACCGGCCTCGACGTGGACGACGCAGATCTCGCCGCCGGCACCGTTCGCGTCCTCGGCAAGGGGGCCAAGGAACGCACCGTCCCCTTCGGCGCACCCGCCTCAAGGGCCCTGCGGACGTGGCTCGACCAGGGACGCCCCGCCGTGGTCACGTCCGAGAGCGGGCCCGCGCTGTTCCTCGGGCGACGAGGCCGGCGGGTCGACCCACGCCAGGTGCGCTCGGCCGTGCACCGGCTGCTCGCGCACCTCCCGGACGCCCCCGACCTCGGGCCGCACGGGCTGCGGCACAGCGCTGCCACGCACCTGCTCGAAGGCGGCGCCGACCTGCGTATGGTGCAGGAGATGCTGGGCCACGCGAGCCTGGCCACGACGCAGATCTACACTCACGTGTCGGTCGACCGGTTGAAGCGTTCCTACCGGCAGGCCCATCCCCGGGCATGAGAACGGATCAGCCCGCCGACCGGCCGCCACGGTCCGAGCAGACGGAGAGGAGACCCGACGCGGTGACGCAGGTGCCTCATCGGCGGCCACCCGGCCGTCCCCGACCGCGTCGCCGGGTGAGCAGGCGGGTGCGGCTGCGTCGCACGATCGCCGGCGCCCTCACCCTCTGCCTCGTGGTGAGTCTCGTCGTCACGCTCTCGGTGCGGGACGACCTGCACGCGGTGGCCGACCGTGCGCTGCTGGTGCGAGCCGGTCCCGCCGGCGCCTCGGCGCCAGCCCCGGCCCCGAAGCGTCCCGCGCCGGACCTCCCGGACGGTTCCACGCGAGCCGACCCGGTGGCCGAGGTGCCGCACCGCGCGTCCGGCAAACTGCGTGCGGTCCCGGTGCGTGGCCGGGACAGCACCGGACCGGGCCGGAGGGTGACCTACTCGGTGGAGATCGAGCGGGGCCTCGGCGCGAACGCCCGACAGGTGGCGCGCATCGTGCACGCGGTGCTCACCGACCGCCGCGGCTGGGAGACCGAGGACCACGTGCGGTTCGTGCACGTCTCGCCGGCGCGACAGCGCCACGGGGCCGACGTCGACATCCGCGTCACGCTGGCCAGCCCGGCCCTCACCGACAAGCTGTGCGCGCCGCTGAAGACCCGGTCCAAGCTGGACTGCTTCAACACCTCCCGAGCCGTGCTCAACTACCGCAACTGGCAGCACGGCATCCCCGCCTACGCCGGCGACCTGCGCGGCTACCGGACCTACCTGATCAACCACGAGGTCGGCCACGGCCTCGGCTTCGGGCACGAGCACTGCACCACGAAGGGCGCCGCGGCCCAGGTGATGATCCAGCAGACCATCAGTCTCGAGGGCTGCACGCCGTGGCCCTGGCCCACCCGCCCCGACTCGTCCCGCTGACCCGTCCCGTCGGCACCGCTGCGTCGCCGCCCGGTCGCGGGCGGTACGGCCAGTGGACCGCATCCGCTCGAGTGGCGGGTCAGCTGCTCGTCGCGTTCTCCGTCACCCCGACCAAGGCAGCAGGACCGGCCGGACCAGGCCGAGCAGGGCGAGCGGGTCGCGGTAGTCACGCGGGCCGGCGAGGGCGCCCCAGTGCAGGCAGGCGCGCGGTGGGCAATGACCCTGGCCCGCCGGCCCGAGCCGGCCGATCCGGTCGCCGCGGGACACCCGGGTGCCGGTCGGCACCCGGTCGGTCACCGGCTCGTAGGTCGTGCGCCAGCCGCCGTCGTGGCGGACGCTCACGACGCCACGGCCGGCGATCACCCCGCTGAACGACACCACCCCGTCCCCGGCGGCGAGCACCGGCTGCCCGCGCCGCCCCAGCAGGTCCACCCCCCGGTGCCCCGCGCCCCAGGGGTCGTCGGGCGCGTCGAAGCGGCGCACCACGGCCGGCGCCGGATCGAGCGGCCACCCGAACCCGGCCACGGGCGCGTCGCCCTGCCGTATGACGTCGCTCACCGGCGCGCGGACGGTCACCTCCCCGGCGCCCGAGCCGGACGCGTCGGGTGCGGGGAGCGGCAGCAGCGACGCCACCAGGCCGAGCGCGACGGTGGCGACGGCGGCGGGCAGGTGAGCGGACGGCATACCGACAGCCTGCGGTCCGACCGGCGGCGGCGCCGGGGCCGCTGCGGCGCCTGTGGACCGCGGGGCGAGCCGCCGCGGAGATGGGGGTGACGGTCAGCCGTGCAGCGCGGTGAGCCGGCGGACCGCCTCGTGCAGCACCTCGTCCTGCTTGCAGAAGGCGAACCGCACGAGCGTGCGCACCGCGTCCTGGTCGTCGCAGAACACCGACACCGGGACGCCGACCACGCCGCACAGCTCGGGCATCCGGCGGCAGAAGTCGACGGCGTCGGTGACCCCGAGGGGAGTGGCGTCGGCGATCACGAAGTAGGTGCCGGACGGCCGGGTGACCTGCAGCCCGCCGGCGGTGAGGCCCTCGCACAGCAGGTCGCGCTTGGCCTGCATCGAGGCGGACAGGCCGGTGTAGAAGTCGTCGCCGAGCCGCAGACCGGTCGCGATCGCGGGCTGGAACGGCCCGCTGGCGACGAAGGTCAGGAACTGCTTGACCGCCCGGGCCGCGTTGACCACCTCGGCCGGTCCGTGCAGCCAGCCGACCTTCCAGCCGGTGGTGGAGAACGTCTTGCCGCCGGACGAGATGGTGATGGTGCGCTCGGCCATCCCGGGCAGGGTCGCCACCGGAATGTGCTGCGCCCCGTCGAAGACGAGGTGCTCGTAGACCTCGTCGGTGACCACCCAGGCGTCGTGCTCGCGGGCCAGCTCGCAGATCAGGTCGAGCTCGGCCCGGGTGAACACCTTGCCGGTCGGGTTGTGCGGGGTGTTGAGCAGCACCAGCCGGGTGCGGTCGGAGAACGCCGCCCGCAGCGACTCCTCGTCCACCGCGAAGTCCGGGAAGCGCAACTGGCTGGTGCGCCGCTCCGCGCCCGCGAGGGCGATGGTCGCGGCATACGAGTCGTAGTAGGGCTCGAAGGTGAC
>CAYRLV010000273.1:0-5517 GCA_964425155.1 uncultured Ornithinicoccus sp.
CCACGGCATGCTCTACGGACGCAGCAAGGTCCAGGTGGAACAGCGCGGTCGCGAGCTGTTCCAGCAGTTCCAGCTGGACGGTCTCTGGGACCGGATGCCCAAGAACATGTCCGGTGGGCAGAAGCGCCGGCTCGACATCGTCATGGGGCTGATCCACGAGCCGACCCTGGTCTTCCTCGACGAGCCGACCACCGGCCTGGACCCGCAGGCCCGGGCCAACCTCTGGCAGCACATCGCCGAACTGCGCACCAAGCGCGGCGCGACCGTCTTCCTCACCACGCACTACCTCGACGAGGCCGACGCGCTCAGCGACCGGATCGTCATCATCGACCGGGGCCAGATCGTCGCCTCCGACACGGCCGACAACCTCAAGGCGCAGGTCTCCGGTGACCTGGTGGACCTGGAGATCGCCGACCCGCAGCACCTCGGCGTCGCCGCCGAGCGGCTCGCGGCCGTCACCGAGGGCCACACGACACCTGACGTCGAGGGCAGCCACGTGAGCGGCCGGGTGCCGCGCGCCGGCCGGGTCGTCCCCACGCTGCTGCGCGAACTCACCTCTGCCGGCGTCACGCTCGAGTCGATCGAGGTCATCCGCCCGACGCTCGACGACGTCTTCCTGACCCTGACCGGGCGCTCCCTGCGCGACGCCGACGCCGTGGAGAGTGGCGCCGACGGCCCGGACGCCACCGAGCGCGAGCTCGAAGGAGCCCTGCCATGACCTTCCTCCGAGAGTCCTTCGTCGTCTTCCGCCGCCAGCTGCGGATGAACCTGCGCAACCCGGCCTGGGTCATCATCGGGATGCTCCAACCGGTGCTCTACCTGCTGCTCTTCGGGCCGCTCCTCAAGGACGTGGTCAAGACGTTCGGCTACGAGAACGCCTACACCTTCTTCGTGCCGGGGCTGTTGGTGCAGCTCGGCATCTTCGGTGCCTTCTTCGCCGGTTTCAGCCTGATCGGCGAGTGGCGCGAGGGCGTCATCGAGGCCGAGCGGGTCACTCCTGCCAGCCGCACCGCGCTGCTCATGGGACGGCTGTGGCGCGACCTGCTGCAGCTGCTCGTCCAGGCGATCATCCTGGTGGTGCTCGGCTACGTGATGGGGATGAACGCCTCCGTGCAGGGCGCCGTCCTCGGCGTGCTGCTCACCCTGCTCATCGGTGGTGCGTGTGCCGCCTCCTCCAACGCGCTCGCGCTCACCACCAAGAGCGAGGACGTCATGGCCCCCGTCATCAACATGGTGATGATGCCGGTGCTGCTGCTGTCCGGCATCCTGCTGCCGATGACGATCGGTCCGAAGTGGCTGCTCAACGTCAGCGACGTGATTCCCACCCGGCACGTCGTCGACGCGGTGCGCGGCCTGTTCACCGGTGGCGCCGGGAACGAGCTCATCTGGGGCACGGGCTGGGCCATCGTGCTGTGCGCCCTCGGTGTCTGGTGGGGCACGGCGACCTTCCGCCGCGAGAACGCCTGAGCCGCGTCCACGCACGTGCTCAGCCTGCGCAGGAAAGGAGTCGCCAGCGTGGGCCCGCGCGTCTAGCCTGATCCGGCATGACCTCACGCATCTCGCACACGACGTTCAACGCCCTCAACGCCTACGAGCAGTCGCTCTGGTGGTCGAAGGTGCTCGGGTGGACCGAGATCCCCGACGACCCGAACGAGCCGGGTCACGAGGAGTGCATGATCATCGACCCTGACGGTCCGGGCAGGTTGCTGTTCATCGACGTGCCGGACGCGAAGCAGGTGCGCAACCGGGCCCACCTCGACCTGCGGCCGACGGACCGGAGTCGGGACGAGGAGGTGGAGCGACTGCTCGAACTCGGTGCGACGCTCGTGGACGACCGGCGGACACCGGACGGCCTGGGCTGGGCGGTCCTGGGCGATCCCGAGGGCAACGAGTTCTGCATCCTGCGCAGCGATGCCGAGGTGGCCGCAGTGGGCTGAGGACTCGGCCGGGGGCGACTCCTCCCGTTTCCGTTGCGCTGCCGCAGCCGGTTCGGGATGCTGTGATGTCGGCCACATGTGGTGGCCGCGCCCGCACGCGGGAAGGAACCCCCATGAAGAAGCTCGTCGCTGTGACGGCCGCGTCGGCCCTGGCCTGTTCGTTCGCAGGCACGATTGCTGCCGCCTCGGCACATCCGCTGCAGTCCCCATCCGCTCAGGGGCGACACGCCCCGCCGAGCTCGCTGCAGCAGGAACTGCGCGGCGCCCGGCACTACACCCCGCCACCCCTGGACTGGGGTGAGTGCGACGTGCCCCGGCTGCAGCAGGCCGGGGCCGAGTGCGCGATGGTGACCGTGCCGCTGGACTACGCCCACCCGCACGGCCAGAAGGTCAAGCTGGCCATCTCCCGAGTCGAGCACACCTCTGCCAACGACCAGGGCGTCATGCTCGTCAACCCCGGTGGCCCGGGTGGATCGGGGCTCATCTACTCGATCCTTCAGCCCTATGTCCCGAAGGGCGCCGGCAACGACTACGACTGGATCGGTTTCGACCCCCGTGGGGTGGGCGAGAGCGTCCCCAACCTCAGCTGCGACGGTGCGTACTTCGGGTATGACCGGCCGAACTACGTGCCCACCACGCAGGCCCTGGAGAGCTTCTGGCTGGACAAGGCTGCGGGGTATGCGCGCAAGTGCGACCGGGCGGGTGGCCGCTTGCTCGACCACACCAAGTCCACGACCTGGGCGCTGGACGTGGACATGATCCGCAAGGCACTCGGTGAGAAGCGGATCAACTACTACGGCTTCAGCTACGGCACCTACCTCGGCCAGGTCTACGCGACCCTGTTCCCCGGCCACGTGCGCCGGATGGTGTGGGACGGGGTCGTGAACCCGACCCGGGTCTGGTACCAGGCCAACCTCGACCAGGACGCGGCCTTCGACAAGAACATGTCGATCTACTTCGGGTGGATCGCCGACCACGACGACGTCTACCACCTCGGCACCACGCAATCCGCCGTCCAGGGGCTCTACTTCTCGACCCTGAGGGCGCTGGACTCTGCGCCGCAGGCCGACGGCAAGATCGGCCCTGACGAGTGGACGGACGCCTTCCTGTCGGCGGGCTACTACGTCTACGGGTGGGAGGACCTCGCCCAGGCCTTCTCGGCCGCGATCAACGACGACGACTGGGGTCCGATGCTCAGTGCCTACGACTCGGCGAACGGCGCCGGTCCGGGGTCGGACAACACGTACGCGAACTACCTCGCCGTGCAGTGCACCGACACACGTTGGCCGAACTGGCACAAGCAACGGCTCGACAACTGGCGCATGTATGGCCAGGCGCCGTTCGAGACCTGGGCCAACGCCTGGTACAACGCCCCGTGCCTGACGTGGGGCGCCCGGCCCTCGCACCCGATCAAGGTCAAAGGAGACAAGGCCCCCGCCATCCTGATGGTGGCCGAGACCCACGACGCGGCAACGCCGTTCAGTGGTGCGCTCAAGGCACGCTCCTTGTTCCCCCGGTCGATCCTGATCGAAGGCGTGAACGGGACAACGCACGCCGGCACGCTGTCGGGCGTCAGCTGCACCGATGACCGGATCGCGGACTATCTCCTGACCGGCGCACTGGACCCGCGCGTCCCGGGCAACCGGTCCGACGTGCAGTGTCCACCGGTGCCGCAGCCGAACCCGTCGGCCAACCTGCGCGCCGGCAAGGCGCAGTCGTCGATGCCTGAGGCGTTGCGTCAGCAGTTGATGAAGACCCGCTGACCGAGCGAGATCTCCGGTCCCTGGCCGCGAGCCGGGGGCCGGAGGCTTCTCGCGCGAGGCCTCAGGCGGGCGTGCGCGTCGTGGCGGCCTCGCTCGCCGGCCAGTGCTGGACCGAGGTGACGAAGTCGGCGGGCCCGGCGGCGACGATGAGCCGTGCCGGCTCCTCATACGGGTTGGCAAGGGCGACGAGCTCATCCTTGAGGATCAGGGCGGCATCTCCGGTGCCGACCTCGATCACTTCCTCGCCCTTGGTGATTCGTACCGCACCCGCGACGAGCGTCAGGATGACGTCGGAGCCGTGGTGCTTGTGCGGCGGCATCGCGGCTCCCGGCGGGACGTCGACGCGCACCATACCGACGTCGGTGCTGCCCTCGTCGCCGAAGTAGACGGTGGCGAGGGGAGCGCCGGGCATCGGTGACCGGGTCACGAGATCGGCGGCAGAGACGAATCGCATGAGTCCTCCTGGTGAGGTAAGGCTGTCCTCACAACACTAGGTCGCTGCCCTCGACAGGAGCAGGGAAAAACACTGGAGGCAGGTGTTGTTCGGCTCACACGCCCAGTGAAGACAGCCCCTCCCCGGTCAACCGGTCCTTCGCTGCGGCGGTGCGACCGGTGACCAGGAGAAGCAACTCGGCGAGCCCGCCCTCGATCACCGGGCCGTCGCCGACCGATAGGTCGGCATCGGTCGCGACGAGGCGCCGGCCGGCCAGACGTCGCTTCGCGTGGAACGGCCATCCCATCGCCCACGCGTGCTCGAACGCGGCCACTCCGCCGCGGGTGGGCACGGGGTGCGACAGGCCGAGGGGGACTGCGATGTCCTGGCCGTGCACGAGGACGTCGAGGAGCGCGTTCTCGGGGTTCGTGAACGATGGCAGGGTCCGCGCGGCGGCGTCCCGGCGCAACTGGGCGACGAGTTGGTCGGTCGGCAGCGCCGCGTGCGCGATCGCGATCGCGGCAGCCGCGTCCCACAACCTGCCGCGGGCCTTGGCCAGCTCCTTGAGCAGGGTGGGGAGGGTGGGCGCGGTCGGAGTCATGGCCAGGTGTGCGGCGACGTCACGCACCCGCCACCGCTCACACAGTGAAGGCTGCTCCCACTGCTCTGGTGCCAGTGCCTCGAGCTGGTCGGCCACGCGGAGTCGCTCCGCCGCCACGGTCTGCCACAGGTCCTCGTCCATGGCGGCCTCCGTGATTTAGTCAGAAGTTCTTACTAGTATGAGGTTGCTCGACGACGTGCGCAAGGGGTGACTTTTCCATGACCGAGCCCAGTCTCGGAGTGCTGCTCTTCCTGCCCTACCGGCACCTGGAGCAACGAGTCCTGCAGGCGGTGCACGACGCCGGGTACTCCATCACCCTGGCTCAGGCTCGGGTCTTCCAGCGGGTCGACCCGGACGGGTCGCGCCTGACCCGGCTGGCCGAGTCCGCGCAGGTGACCAAGCAGACGGCGGGCTACCTCGTCGACCAACTGGAGGACGGCGGATTCGTCGAGCGCATCCCCGACCCGGCCGATGCTCGCGCCCGGCTGGTGCGGATCACCGCCCTGGGGCGACAGGTGGTTGCCGTGGCCCGGCGGGAGCAGGGGCAGGTCGAGGGGGAGTGGCTGGCGGAACTGGGGCCACGGCGCACGAAAGCGCTGAGACAGGCGTTGCTCGACCTGCGGCCCCTCACCGATCCTTATGCGGCGCAGGACAATTCACCAGGCGAGTTCTCGGGAGCGAGCTGAACCCGGCAAACGTGGGACGGATGGCTCAAGCATCAGGGCGCCGGACGAACGCGGAACCGGGCTGCCAGCCGTGGCATGGCATGGTGGTGTCCCCGCC
>CAYRLV010000274.1:0-5504 GCA_964425155.1 uncultured Ornithinicoccus sp.
TGGGGCGTTGGTCGGGCCGGTCCGTGCTGGTGCGCGGCAGGTTGACCACGTCCAGGACCGAGGCGGCCGGGCTGCCGTCGGGCGCGACGAGCGTAAGCGCCTGCCGGTGTTGCGTCAGCTGCTCGGCGACCTCCAGCAGCACCCGTACGCCGGCACTGCCGAGCAGGGTGACCGCACCCAGGTCCACGGTCAACGCGATGACTCCGCCTCTACTGGCGTGGTTGAGTGCGCCTCGGAACTCCCCGGCGGTCGTGGCGTCGACCGGGCCGGTGACGCGCACGAGGTCCCCGCGTGCGAGGTCCCCGCGTGCGAGGTCCCCGCGTGCGGAAGTCTCCACAGTGAAGGCGGCGTCGTGGCCCACCGTGGACACGGCGCCACCGTCCCCGCTGGTCAGGTCCGCCGACCGGTGCAGTCGGTGCCGGAAGACCACCACCGTGCCCCGGGTGCCCGCGTGCTCCGTCGTCGGATGGGGGGTGTGCAGGACCCGCATCTCCTCCACCAGCGACCGGCACATCACCAGACCTCGCCCCCGTGTCCGGTCCGACCGGTCCGGGACCTGCCACCGTCCTCGGTCGGTGACCCGCACCTCGAGGCAGCCGCCGTCCTCGAGCCGGGCCTCCACCCAGACCCGGCCGGGTTCGCCGGGCGGATAGGCGTGCTCGATGACGTTGAGCACGGCCTCCTCGAGCACCACCTGCAACGCGCCGCGCTCCGCGGCCACGACCCCGACCCCGTCCAACCACGACCCGAACTCCCGGCGAATCGTACGCAGGCTGGACATCCGCGCCGGCAGCTGGAGCGCCACCGGCGTCGTGCCGGAAGTCCTCCGCTGGGCGGCGAGCGCCGTGACGTCGTCGTCGTAGCCCGTGCGGGCGAGAGAGCCGACGACGTCCCGGCAGAGCCGATCGGTCACGGCAGCGAAGCCGTCCGCCTCGGCCGCCCGCGTGGTCACCGAACGCCGAGCGACCCGCGCCAGGTCGGCGACACCGTCCTGCAGGGCGTGCCCGGTTCGCTCGACCAGACCGTCCGAGTACAGCAGGACCAGGTGGCCGTCGGGCAACAGGTCCCGCCCCACCCGCCACGTGGTTCCGGTGCCCAACGGGCCGGAGTCGGTGCCGTCCAGCTCACGGGTCTCGCCCGTGGGGGACACCACCAGAGGGGGCGGGTGTCCACGGAGCACGTACTGCAGCGCACCCGTTGCCGGTTCCAGGACGACCACCGCGACGGTGGCACCGCGCATGGCCGGCTCGCCCGCGACGAACTCCTCCAGTCGCTCCATCACGGTCGACAAGTCGTCGTGGGAGTGCACCAGTTCCTTCAGCACGGCACGCAACTGCCCCATCGCCGCCGAGGCCGAGACTCCGTGGCCCACCAGGTCCCCGACGACCAGGGCGACGTGGCCGTCAGCGAGGGGAATGGCGTCATACCAGTCTCCGCCCGCCGCCTGGTCCTGGGCGGCCACGAGGTAGCTGGCCGCGATGCGCGCCCGCGGCAACACCGGAAGCCCGCTGGGCAAGAGCGCCTCCTGGAGGTGCAGGACCACGTCCCGTACGGCACGAAATCGTTGCCGTGCTTGAGCGGCCGCCTCTTCCATCCGGTGTCGCTGCTGCACGCGAGTGGTCACGTCCATGGCCTGGACGAGGACTCCACCGTGGCTGCCGTTCGTCGCGGCCCGAGGGACGATCTCGAAGTCGTAGTAGCAGTCGTGCCGCTCTCCATCCGCTCCGCGAACCGGGATCCGCCACTCGTGTGCGGTCACCGTCTGGCCGGAGTCGTAGGCCCGCTCCACCAGGTCCAGCGGCAGTTGGTGGCTTTCGGGACGGAGTCCGCGCAACGGTGTCCCGACCAGGTCGGACCGCTGCAGCATCTTTCGGATCGCCCGGTTGGCGGCGATCCATCGTAGGTCGGGGCCTTCGAGAGCCGCCAACGCCACTGGCATGTCGTCGAAGGCCGCAACGACCGGAGCGGTCGCCCCCACACGCCGCTGCGGCTGTGCTGCGTCATCCGCCATGCGCGACTGCCCGGCCCCTCCGTCTCTCGTCGCCGATGCGTGCCGTTCGTCTGGGACGGTACCCACCCACGCCGATTTTCCACGGATTCGACGCGCGCGGAGCGACACGGCACCTTTTTCCCGTAGTAGGCCGACCTCGACGGCATTTTTCTCCCCCGCCCAGGGGCGACACGGACATCGGCCGGTGCCCGGAGCGGGCACCGGCCGACGACGAGGTGATCACCGACGGATCTTCAGGATGCTTCCGTTGCCCGTGGGGGTGCCCTGCTCGTCCGTCGGACCCATGGTCCCGACATAGAGGGAATTGCCCTTCGCCTCGATGGACAGCGCGCCCGGAACCTGCTGGTAGGGCTTCGCCTTGCCGTGCCGGATCGTGGACACCTGACCGCCGAACAACTCGGTCACGAAGACCTGGCCCCGCGACGTGATCGCGAGGTTCGTGGCGCCGAGGAAGCCGGTGGCCTGGCGGGTGGCCTTGCCGGTCCACGGGTTGACCTTGTAGACGCTGCCGCGCGCCCCGAGGCTGGGGTCCTCCGGGCCGCCGGGGAGAGTGCTCACCCAGAGCATGCCGTGCCGGTCGACCTCGACGTCGGTCGGGACCGGCTCGAACTTGTAGGTGATCCCGGCGAGACACGACGGGGCGCCGAGCGCTTTCTGCATCGCCTCGGTGATCTTGACCGGCTGCGCCGGCAGGACGGCGAGCGTGCGGATCTTGCCCCACTTGTTCACCAGCAGCAGGTCGTTGCCGGCCGCGTCCGCGACGACCCAGTATCCGTGCCCGACGGAAGCCACCGAGTAGGGGTGGGAGTCGACGATGCCGGTGTACGTCGCCGGACCCCCGGTCATCTGCTCCAGGGTCTGGATGACGCACGGGTCGCTCCCGGAGTAGCCGTAGGTGCGGTGGCCGTCCGGATTCCTCGTCTGCTCCCAGCCGGACAGGTCCGCAGTGACGGCCCGGTGTCCCTTGCGCTTGATGGTCAGCGTCGTCGAGCCGTCGACGTAGCTGGTGGAGGTGTAGGCGAGCGTGCGCCCCGAGCGGTCCAGGTCGACACCGGCGACCTCGCCCGGCTGCGGCCCCGTGGCCACGGTGCGCAGGTCACCGTTCCACTTCACCTTGGACACGAGGGAGGTGCCGCCGTCGGCGACGTAGACGTTGCCGTGGTTGACGGCGAGCTGGAAGGGCGCCAGCACCTGGGTGCTGAGCGTCTTCGTCCAGGGGTGATGACTGTGCCCGTGGCCGTGGGCCAGGGCGGCAGGGGCGGAAGCGACTGACATCACGGCGACGGCTCCGAGAGCCGTCACGGTCTTGAAGCGATGAAGCATGAGGACTCCAACGATCCGTAGGGGAACGGGGGCATGAGTGCACCCGTCCGGACCGTCGACCCCCCGGCCCCCTCCAGCGAGCCGGCAGATCCTGAGGGAGAAGGTAAGGCCAGCCGCGCCCCCGCGGAGGCGGAATCCGAAAACTGGTGCTGGTTCTGCAGTCCCGGGTATGGCGTCCGGTCACCACCGCAGGGGCCGAACCCACCGTCCCGCCCTGCGGCCGCGAGGCGAAGGGCACGACTCAGCGCGGCAGCTGCAGCGAGACCGCCATCGCCTCGAGCGCCAGCAGCGGCGGCACGTTGGCCGCGATCCGCTCGCGTGCCAAGCCGATCGCGTCCATCGCTCCGAGCAACGCCTCCGGACCGAGAGCGTCGGCGAGCCGCTCGACCTCGCCCCGCTGATCGGCGTTGACCAGTCCGACGGACGAGCCGGTGTGCAGGACGAGCGCATCCCGGTAGATCGACAGCAGATCGACCAATGACCGGTCCACCACGTCGCGACCGAATCGAGTGGCCCGCGCCTTCTGCTCCTTCTCCAGGGCGTTCAGCTGCGAGCGCACGTGCGGCGGTTGGGTGCGTGCCTCCGGGTCGGCCCCGAGCTGCTCCATCAGCCGGGCCCGTTCGGACGCGTCCCGCTCGGCCGACGAGGCGGTCTGCTCCTGTGTCGCGATCGAGGCCAGGTCGGAGGCAGCGGCGACGGCGTCGCCGACGGTGCGGATGCGGCCGGCCAGGGCCAGCACGTCACGGCGCCGGATCCGCGCCCCCTCGTCGCGAGCCAGCCGGCGGGCGAGTCCGACGTGGCTCTGAGCCGCGCGCGCCGCATACAGGGCCATCGGACGGTCGATGTCGTCGCGCCGCACGAGCAGCTCGGCCACCGCCTCGACCGGCGGCGTGCGCAGCCGCACGTGCCGGGCCCGGCTGCGGATGGTGATGATGACGTCCTCGAGGGACGGCGCGCAGAGCACCCAGACGGTGCGCGGTGTCGGCTCCTCCAGCGACTTGAGGAGGGCGTCGGCGGCCGGTTCGGTGAGCCGGTCGGCGTCCTCGACGATGACCACCCTCCAGCGGCCGACCGAGGGTCGCAGGGCCGCCAGCGCGACCAGGTCGCGCGCCTGGTCCACCTTGATGGAGAGGCCCTCGGTGGCCAGCACGGTCACGTCGGCGTGCGACCCGTCGCGTGCGGTGCGGCACTCACGGCAGGTGCCGCAGCCGCCGTCGGGGCACTCGAGGGCAGCGGCGAACGCCCGGGCCGCCACGGACCGCCCCGAGCCGGGCGGTCCGGTGAACAGCCAGGCGTGGGTCATCGCCTCCGGCCGGGCGACCGCGCGCTGCAGGGTGTCGACCGCCGGCTCCTGGCCGATCACGTCCGCCCACACCCCCGTCGGGTCAGTCATGGCCGACTCCCTCGTGGGCACGACGGGTCCTGCGTACGTCGAGCAAGCCGGCCACGCGCTCCCGGATCACGTCCTGCAACTCGTCCACCGGCCGGTCCGCGTCGAGCACCAGGTAGCGGTCCGCGTCGCGGGCGGCCAGGTCGAGAAAGCCCTGACGCACCGCGTCGTGGAAGGCGTCCGGCTCGGACTCGAGCCGGTCGTGGACCTCGCCTCGTCGCTCCCGCCCCGCGTCGGAGCGCACGTCGAGCACCACGGTCAGGTCGGGCAGGAGGTCCTGCGTGGCCCAGCGAGAGAGGTGTTCCACGTCGCCGGCGGCGAGCTCACGGCCCGCCCCCTGGTAGGCGATCGAGGAGTCCATGTAGCGGTCGGTCACCACCACGGCACCGCGCTCCAGAGCCGGCCGCACCACGGTCTCCACGTGGTGGCCGCGGTCCGCGGCGAAGAGCAGCGCCTCGGCCCGCGGCGTGACGTGCTCCCCATGGAGCAGCACCTCGCGGATGGCCCGGCCCACCGGGGTCCCCCCCGGCTCGAAGGTCAACAGCACCTCCTCGCCCCGCGCCCGGAGCCAGTCGGCCAGCAGCCCCGCCTGGGTCGACTTGCCGGCGCCGTCGCCCCCCTCCAACGCCACGAACAGGCCGGCAGCGACGTCGCGCGCGGCCGTGTCCGGCAGGGGCGGGTTCGTCACAGGCCGAGCCTAGGCCAGCCCGCCCACAACCCGTCGATGGGCGCCGCCCGGCCTTCCCGGCGAACAGCACCGTCTCGGGACCATGGGCGCGA
>CAYRLV010000275.1:0-5489 GCA_964425155.1 uncultured Ornithinicoccus sp.
TTCGCGGCACGCAACGAGATGGCCACCGCCACGAGGGCGACGACGCCGATGCCAGCCCAGCTGGCGACCCGACCCGTGAGGTGCGCGGGCCCCGACTGTGCGGTCACGGGGACATGATCCACCTGTCGCCACGTCGCTGGCACCGGATTCGTCATCGTCGTCACCTTCGCCGTCGACTCAGTGGACGTCGACCTCGCCGTGCTGTCCGGGCACGCCGGGACCGGTGATGTCCTCGGTCGAGAGGTAGCCGTAGTGCCCGCGCGGCAGGTCCAGCGTGAGCCAGACCCGCTGACCCGGGTTCAGGCCGTCCACGCCGCCCCAGAGCACGCCGCCGCCCCCGTCGATCGGTTGGCCCGATTGCATCCGCTGGCCGACGTAACCGGCGTAGGCCTTCAACGTCGTGCCCTTGGACAGCTTGGCGAAGGACAGGTTGTGCGGCTTCGTGCCGACGTCCTTGACCGCGTAGGTGCCGTGCCCGTCGAAGGTCCCGGGCAGTCGGATCCCCTTGTCGCTGATCGTGATCGTGCCCTTGGAACGCGGCTGGAGCTGCTGCTTCGGGCCCTTCACCCGCAGCATGCCGATCATCCCCATGGCCCAGTGCGGCATCCCGTCCTTGCCGTTGAAGAAGCAGATCAGCGCGTAGTTGCCGGCACGGAGCCGAGGCGCCGTCACCGTGGTGGAAGCGCCGACGCCGACGGGTCCCGGCACGCCATATCTCATGTCGCGGTCGGCCAGCAGCGGAGCCACGGCCTGCTCACCGCCCTTCTTCATGGCCGCGACCACCTGGTGCCGGGTGACGCCGGGGCGCAGCCGCGCGACCGCCATCATGTGCGCCTCGTCGTCGGTGTTGCGCAGCGTGATGGCGGCGACCCCGGGGCGCAGGTGACCGCGCACGACATACCGCATGCCGGGCATGGTGACGGCGACGGCGTTCTTGATCGGAGCGGTCCGATGGCGGCGGTGGGCGACGACTGGTGCCGCGCTCTCGGCAGGTGCCGGGGTGCTGCTGGCGGCGGGCGCGGGGGTGGCGGCGACCGGGCGGTCGGCCGCGACGGCGGTGTCCTGCTGGCCAGCGTCGTGCGGCGCGGCCGCCGGGCTGCCCGAGCCGCAGGACGCGGTGGTGGCGAGCAGCGCGCCGGCGGCCAGGGCGGCGGCGATCCGCCCCCGGGACAGGGCTGCCGAGGTGGTGAGGTGCATGGGTGGACTCCTTGTCGGTCGGTGCGGAGGTCCTGGCCGGCAGGGCTGCCGCCACCGTCCGCGTCGTGCGTCCACGGTCGGCGAGAGGGCGTCCCGCCCACATCGGCCCACGGTCCCGATGTCCCGGGAGGTTTGTCCCGGGACACCGGGACCGTGCACGCCGCGACGCCCGTGCTCGTGGCAGGCTGGTTTCGGAGTCCGCAGCAGCGGCCCGCAGCGAGCAAAGCAGCCGCGGGCGAGCATGCGGGCCCGGCGGCAGCGGGGTATGGGCGCTACCCGGGGTCGCGTTCGAGGGTGCCGCCCCGGCCGTCCTCAAGGTAGAGCGTCGCGTCACCGCTCCCGGCGTCGATGCTGCGCAGGAAGCGCATCACGTAGGGCGCCACGTGCTGCTCGGCCTCGTCCAGCGTGCACCAGTGCAGGGCCCGGATCTCGCGCCGCTCCAACGTTGCCCGTTCACGCAGCTCCTCCGGGCCCACCGCCACGAGCTCGGCCTCGAGGACGAACAGCATCGCGTCCGCCCAAGCCCGGTAGGGCGGCAGCCAGTTGGCCGCGGCCAATCGCGTCGGCCGCACGTCGACGCGCAACTCCTCGGCGATCTCGCGGACCAGCGCGAACGCCGGCGACTCCCCCGGGTCGACGACACCGCCGGGCAGGTCCCACTCCTGCTTGTAGGTCAGCTCGCACAACAGGATCCGGCCCGCGTCGTCGCGCACGAGCCCCTGCGCGATGACCCGCTTGGTGGGCAGCGAGGCGTTGAGGATCCCGAGGAATCCGTCCCGGGTCCCCGGCGCCGGGTCGGTCGCCAGCCGGCCCAGCATCACGTAGTCGTGCCTTTCGCCACGGGTCACGGCGGCGCCGCGCCGGATCCCCTCGCGCCGCAGGCCGGCCCGCGAGGCAGTGCGCAAGGACGCGACGTTGTCCGGCTCGACCTCGGCGGACACGCGGTGCAGGCCCATCTCCGCAAACGCGTAGTCGATGAGCAGCCGCACGGCGCGGGACGCGACGCCGAAACCCCGGTGCTGGGGGAAGACCGCCCACGACAGCATCCCGGTGTCGTGCTCGCCTCGGCGCACCTCCACGGTGCCGGCGACCTCACCGCGGTGCTCGACCAGGAACGCCACGCGCTTGCGGCCGTCGGCGTAGTCGGCGTGCCAGCGCTCGATCGCGGCGCGCTGCGTCTCGGCGCTCGGCACCACGCCGTCGAAACCGAACCAGTAGGCAATCTCCTCGTCGTGCTGCAGCCGCGCCGCGTCGACGTCGTCGAACCGCCACGGCCGGATCGTGACGTCGCCGTCGTGCAGCGTCGGCTGGTCCGGCACGGGTTCGGAAGCGGCGGCATGGGTCACCCTCCGCACTGTAGGCGAGCGGACGTCCATACCTTCCCGCCCGGGACCACCGGCGTTCGTGCCGCCGGTAGCCTCGGGCGGGCAAGGCGAGCCGATCGAGAGGAACCGCCGTGACCACTCCCATCCACGTCAGCTCGGTCGTACGCGCGCTGGGCACGGCCCACGCGGTCGCCGTCCGGCCCGACGGCAAAGCCCGTCTCGCGGTGGCGATCGGCGTGGTCGGCGGCACCGACGCCGTGGCTCGCCGGATCGACCCGCCTGGGCTCACGCTGCTGCAGGTCGTCCTTGACCGTGACGGGACGTGGACCCCGCTGCAGCACCTCGGTGCGGAGGTGCTGCCGGCCGCCGCGTGGACGGCGGTCAACCTGTTGCTCGGCCGGGCGCTGCGGCGGCTGCCGGTCCCCGATCTCGCGCTCGGGCTGGTCACCGGGGCCGGCGTGGCCGTGCTCAACGCCCAGCTGGGGGAACGCCTCACGGCGTTGCGCGAGCGGCTCCGGCAGCAGGCGGAGGAACGGACCTGACGCTCAGCCGCGCGCCGCGACCAGGTCCGGGTGGTGGATCGCGGCGACGTCCGGGTGGGCCCGCAGCCGGCTCTTCAGCGCGTTCGCGCCGTAGGTGGCGTGGATCGGGTTGTCGGCGTCGACCGTGACACCCCGGGCCTCACGGGCCAGCTCCGGCGGCAGCGTCAATCGCGGGATCTGCGCCGAGAGAGCGGGATTGAAGAAGAACGGCACCGAGATGCGGTCGGTGCCTGCCGGCGGCGTGAGCACCCGGTGGACGGTCGCCTTGAGGTAGCCGTCGGTGGCGAACTCCAGCAGTTCGCCGATGTTGACGATGAGCGCGTCGTCGACCGGGGGCGCGTCGATCCACACGCCGTCGCGCTCGACCTGCAGGCCGGCGGTACCCGGCTCGACCAGCAGCAGGGTGAGCACGCCGGAGTCCTTGTGCGCGCCGACGCCCTGGTCGCCACCGCGGTCGGTGACCGTGGGGCGGCCGGGGTAGCGCACCACCTTGGTCAGCGTCGAGGGCCGGTCGGCGAAGGCGGCGTCGAAGACGTGCCGGTCCTGCCCGAGCGCCTGCGCCCACTCGCGCAGCAACTGCAGACCGACCCCGGCGAGCCGGTCGTTCCAGGCGGTGACGACCTCGCGCAGCTCGGGGAGGGCCGGCGGCCACTGGTTCGGACCCTCGAGGACATCCCAGTCGGCCTGCCGCGGACTCGCCGCCTCGCGCTCCGGGCCGATGTCGATCTGCTCGCGCCAGTCCTGCTGACCCTGGGTGCGCTCGCCGCCGAGGCGGGTGTAGCCGCGGAAGTGCGGGCTCTTGAGGTTCTCGATCACCAGCTTGTCCGACTCCGGCAACGCGAAGAACCGCCGGGCCACCCGGAGCAGGTCGTCGCGCAGGCCGGGCTCGACGCCGTGACCGACCAGGTAGAAGAAGCCGACCTCGTGGGTCGCACGACGCAGGTCCGCACGGAACGCGGCGGCGGTGTCCGGGTCCGCCGCGCGGGACAGGTCAAGGACCGGCAGGGCGTCAGGGGGCATAAGGCGAGGTTAGAGCGGCGGTAACCGCACGACATACGCGATCACATCCTGAGATCGTCCGGACACCGCTTCGGCGAGGGCACTCGCCATCTGTCGCCCGAGAGCGCTCGCGGAACAGGTGTCCGGTCGGGGCAGGGGTCGAGGGCCATCCACAGGGCCCGGGGCGGCGGTGTCGTCGTCCACAACTCGGGTCCCCCGGGCTGACCGGACACCGGAACCGGCCGAACCTGCAGCATGGACGACATCCCCGGCGCGCTCGGCCGCCTGACCGACATCTTCACCACTGCCCAAGCCAAGAACGTCGGGCTCAACGCCTGGGCGCTGCACCAGCTGCTGAGGTATCACCAGATCGAGCGGGCGCAGCGCGGCCTCTACCGCAAGATCCGGATCGCCGGGCCTGGATCGCGGTGGGCGAAGCTCCGGGAGGAGCACCTTGCTCGGGCACGGATCGCCCTCGCCGCACATCCGGGACACGCAGTGAGCCACCAGACCGGCGCGGCCGTTCGCGGATGGGCGGTTTCCCTGCACCCGGAGAGCCCGGTCAACCTCACCGCGTTGACGGTGGAACCCCGCAGCCGACGTGGCCGGGACCTGTGGCTGCACCACAGTGACTCGATCGTCAACGACGTGGACGTCATCGACGGTATGCCGTGCCTCACCGCCGCGCGAACGGTCGCCGACTGCCTGCGTCTCACCCGGTCTGCGAACGGCGTCGCGATCGCGGATTCGGCGCTCCGCGTCGCCGACACGACCCTTGCCGAGGTGGCGGCCACGCTCGGCTCCCAGCGGAGGTGGACCGGCAAGCCGCGAGCGCAACAGGCCCTGTCGCTGATCGACCCGAGGCGGGAGACCTGGCTCGAGTCGTATTCCTTCGTCACGCTCCACGAGCTCGGGATCGAGTTGCCGACGCCACAGGTCGAGGTCTTCGACGCCGCCGGGAGCTTCGTCGGGCGGGTCGACGGCATGTGGATCGATCGTGGCGTCGTCGCCGAGGCGGACGGCGAGACGAAATACCTGATGGACGAGCGGGGCGCGGTGACGGCGGATCCGGAGGCCACGTCCCGCCGCATCGTGGCCGAGCGGTGGCGAGAGCGCGACGTCGAACGCACGGGCCTGGTGGTGGTCCGCTGGACCACTCATGAGATCCGGCACCAGGACGTGGCGGTGGCCGAGCGGGTGCGGGCGGCGTGGCGCCGGGGCGACCGCGGCAGGTTCCGCGGACGGCTGCGGGTGGACGGTAGGTGGTTCGACCCGGCGTCCGACCCGCCACCGGACACCCGCTAGACGAGGCCTTTCGGGCGCT
Organism: uncultured Ornithinicoccus sp.; assembly: GCA_964425155.1. Classification (GTDB taxonomy): domain Bacteria; phylum Actinomycetota; class Actinomycetes; order Actinomycetales; family Dermatophilaceae; genus Segeticoccus. The sequence goes on from CAYRLV010000275.1 coordinate 5,388, forward strand.
GGCGTCCGAAAGGCCTCGTCGAAGCGGTGTCCGGTCGGGGGAGTGGGTCAGACGTGGCGGCGCGAGGTGACCACGCGGAACCGGTTCGAGACGAAGGCGGCA
>CAYRLV010000276.1:0-5464 GCA_964425155.1 uncultured Ornithinicoccus sp.
TCTGGCGACGCGTGCGGGTGGCTGCTCAGCCCTGGCGCTGCTTGTGGCGCAGGTTCTCGCAGATCACCATGACCCGCCCGTTGCGGCGGATCACCTTGCACTTGTCGCAGATCTTCTTGACGCTCGGCTGAACCTTCATCTGCCTGCTTCGTGCTCGGGCTCGAGGCCGGCACCCCCGGTCAGGGGCGTGTCGCTTCCTCGAGTCGGTCGGATCGGGAACTGGTCGAGACGGTGGCTCCCCCGGGAGGGAACCGGGTTGCTAGCGGTAGCGGAAGACGATGCGGCCGCGGGTCAGGTCGTAGGGGCTCAGCTCCACCACCACCCGGTCCTCGGGGAGGATCCGGATGTAGTGCTGGCGCATCTTGCCCGAGATGTGGGCGAGCACCTTGTGACCGTTGGTGAGCTCCACGCGGAACGTCGCGTTGGGGAGCGCCTCGACGATCGTGCCCTCGATCTCGATGACACCGTCCTTCTTGGCCATGTCCTCCGCATTCCCTAGAGCGACCCGGCTCGCGGTGAGCTGGGACGCAGTCATCTGACTCGTTGGTCTCGTTCTTGCCTGTTGTCAACTGGCACGCGTGTGACGACGTCCGGGCACCACCACAACCAGCCGCGGGGATGGTGTCGGACAAGAGGCACGTGAGCCGACACGTCAGGATACGCCATGAGCAGGTCGGGAACGAAATCCGGTGGGCCGGGGCTCAGGCAGGCGGCGCGTATGACGCGCCCAGACCCGTGAGCTGCTGCTCGCCTCCGTCGAGGGCCGTGAGCACCCACAGTCCCTCCGCGGTGACCGCCACGGAGTGCTCCCAGTGACTCGCGCGCGAGCCGTCCACGGTGACCACGGTCCAGTCGTCACCGAGCACGCGGGTCTGCGCGGACCCGGCGGTGACCATCGGCTCGACGGCCACGGCCAGCCCGGCCTTCACCGTGGGGCCGCGGTCCCGGACCCGGTAGTTGGGCACCTGCGGGTCCTGGTGCATCTCGGTGCCGATGCCGTGGCCGACGTAGTCCTCCACGATGCCGTAGCCGGCCCCGTGCGCCTCGATGCTGTCCTGCACGGCCGCGCCCACGGCGTGCAGCGGGTGGCCGACCTCCAACGCGGTGATGCCGGCCCACATGGCTGCCTCGGTGGCGTCCATGAGCGCCAGGTCCTCCGGCGAGCCCGCCTCGCGTCCACCCACGATCAGGGAGATGGCGGCGTCGCCGTGCCAGCCGTCCACGATCGCCCCGCAGTCGATCGAGACGAGGTCGCCGTCGTCGAGCGGCGTGCTGCCGGGGATGCCGTGCACGACCTCGTCGTTGACCGAGACGCACAACGACTTCGGGAACCCCTGGTAGCCGAGGAAGGACGGCACGGCGCCGCTGCCGCGGATGTGCTCCTCGGCGATCGCGTCGAGGTCTCCGGTCGTCATACCGGCTCGGGTCGTGTCGCGCAGCAGGGCGAGGGTCTCCCCGACCACCAGACCGGCGCGACGCATCAGCCGCAGCTGGTCGGGGGTCTTGGTGTCCAGGCGGTGCCGGCCGAACACGTCAGGAGGTGCGTTCCGGCAGCGCGTCGAGGCACTCCCGCAGCCGCGCGGTCACCTCGTCCGCGGTGCCCATGCCGTCCACCTGGCGCAGCAGGCCGCGCTCCCGGTAGAGCTGCACCAGCGGGGCGGTCTCCTGGGCGTAGACCTCCTGGCGGTGCCGGATGACCTCCTCGGTGTCGTCCGAGCGGCCCTCCACCTCGGCCCGCTTGAGCAACCGGGAGACGACCTCCTCCTGGTCGACGGTCAGCTCCAGGACCGCGTCCAGGGCGTGTCCGGCGTCCGCGAGCATCCGGTCGAGCTCGTCGACCTGCGCGGCCGTGCGGGGGTAGCCGTCGAGCAGGAAGCCCGAGGCGGCGTCCGGCTGCTCGAGCCGGTCGCGCACGATGGCGTTGGTGACCTCGTCGGGCACGTAGGCGCCGGAGGCGAGGATCTCCTGCACCTGCTTGCCGAGCTCGGTGCCGTTCTTGATGTTGCTGCGGAAGATGTCTCCGGTGGACACGGCGGGAATCGCGTAGGCCTCGGCGATCCTGGCCGCCTGGGTGCCCTTGCCGGCACCGGGGGGCCCCACGATGATCAGGCGCACGACGGACTCCCCGTGCCCCGGCCTGCCGAGGGTGAACTCATCTGAGGAACCCTTCGTAGTGGTGCTGCTGCAGCTGCGACTCGATCTGCTTCACCGTCTGCAGCCCGACGCCCACGATGATAATGACCGAGGCGCCCCCGAACGGGAAGTTCGCCTGGTCCGCCCCCAGCAGGACGAACGCGATCAGCGGGATCATCGAGATCACCGCCAGGTAGATGGCGCCCGGCACGGTGATGCGGGTCAGCACGTAGTCGAGGTATTCCGCGGTGGGTCGCCCGGCGCGGATGCCCGGGATGAAGCCGCCGTACTTCTTCATGTTGTCGGCCACCTCGGTCGGCTGGAAGGTGATCGACACGTAGAAGAACGTGAAGAACAGGATCAGGACGAAGTAGACGATCATGTAGATCGGGTGGTCGCCCCGCGCCAGGTGGGTGTCGATCCAGTTCACCCAGCCCGGCGTGTTGACGCCGTTCGCGGGACGGTTGAACTGCGCCACCAGGGTGGGCAGGGCCAGCATCGACGAGGCGAAGATGATCGGGATGACGTTCGCCATGTTGAGCTTGAGCGGGATGTAGGTGGAGGTCCCGCCATACATCCGCCGCCCGATCATCCGCTTGGCGTACTGGACAGGCACGCGCCTGGTGCACTCCTCGACGAAGACCACGAGGGCCACGATGACCAGTCCCACCGCGATCACCAGGATGAAGCGGTCCCAGCCCTGGTCCTTGATCGACCAGATCGAGCCCGGGAAGCGGGCCGCGATGGCGATGAAGATCAGCAGCGACATGCCGTTGCCGACGCCCTTGTCGGTGATCAGCTCGCCCATCCACATGATCAGACCGCTGCCGGCGGTCATGGTCAGCACCATGATCGCGACGACCTTGATGCTGTCGTCCGGCATGATCGAGGTGCAGCCGCCGCCGAAGAGCGACGAGGGGTTGCGGGCGAAGGTGATCAGCGTCGACGCCTGCAGCAGGGACAGCCCGATGGTCAGGTAACGCGTGTACTGCGTCATCTTGGTCTGACCGGCCTGTCCCTCCTTCTTCAGGTCCTCGAACTTGGGGATGACCACGGTGAGCAGCTGCACGATGATGCTCGCGGTGATGTAGGGCATCACCCCGAGGGCGAAGACGGACAGCTGCAGCAGCGCGCCACCGCTGAACAGGTTGGCCAGCCCCAGCACGCCGTTGGTCGCACCCGCGGCGCTGGCCTGGCACTGCTGCACCAGGGTGTAGCTGATGCCCGGGGTGGGCACGTGCGAGCCGAGCCGGAACAGGGCGAGGATCGCCAGGGTGAACAGCAGCTTCTTGCGCAGGTCCGGCGTCTTGAACGCACGGGTGAAAGCGGTGAGCACTGATCCTCCTGGGAGACCGCCCCTGCGACGGCCGGGGTTTGCACCAAAACTACCCGAGGGCCCTGTGGCCCGGGGGCACGGTGGTCGACGATACCGGTATCGGCAACGCCCCGAGCTCCCGTCTCTGACCGACTCTCGTCCGGGCGCTCGGGGCGCTGCCCACGGTTACTTTGCTCATCTGGCTCGCGGGCGGTGGCTCACCGCTCGGTGGCCGAACCTCCGGCCGCCTCGATCTTCTGCCTGGCCGAGGCGGAGAACTTGTCCGCCGTGACCGTGACGGCGCCGGTGATCTCGCCGGTGCCGAGGATCTTGACGGGAGCTCCGGCGCGGACGGCGCCCTTGGCGACCAGGTCCTCGACGGTGACCTCCCCACCCTCGGGATAGAGGGCGGACAGCTTGTCGAGGTTGACCACCTGGTGCTCGACACGCCCCGGGTTCTTGAAGCCCCGCAGCTTCGGCAGTCGCATGTGCAGTGGCATCGATCCGCCCTCGAACCGCTCGGGCACCTGGTAGCGGGCCTTGGTGCCCTTGGTGCCGCGACCGGCGGTCTTGCCCTTGCTGGCCTCACCGCGACCCACGCGGGTGCGGGCGGTCTTGGCGCCGGGCGCCGGCCGAAGGTGGTGCACCCTCAGCACCGGCGAGTCGTCGCCAGCCAGGTTGTTGCCCTGGTCTGCCGTGTTGTCGGCAGTGTTGGTCATGTCAGTCCACCTCCTCGACGGTCACGAGGTGCGCGACCGTCTGGACCATGCCACGGAACTCGGGACGGTCCTCCTTGACGACGGAGTCGCCGATGCGCTTCAGACCGAGGGAGCGCAGCGTGTCGCGCTGGTTCTGCTTCCCACCGATCTCCGAACGGATCTGGGTCACCTTGAGCTGGGCCATCACGCCCCCGTTCCGGCGGCGCGGGCGCGCAGCATCGCCGCGGGTGCGACGTCCTCGAGGGCCAGGCCACGGCGGGCCGCGACCTCCTCGGGGCGCTCGAGGCCGCGCAGGGCCTCGACCGTCGCGTGCACGATGTTGATCGCGTTGTCCGAGCCGAGCGACTTGCTCAGGACGTCCTGGATGCCCGCGCACTCGAGCACGGCGCGCACCGGACCACCGGCGATGACACCGGTACCGGGCGACGCCGGGCGCAGCAGGACGACGCCTGCGGCGGACTCACCCTGGATCGGGTGCGGGATGGTGCCCTGGATGCGGGGGACCTTGAAGAACAGCTTCTTGGCCTCCTCGACGCCCTTGGCGATCGCCGCGGGCACCTCCTTGGCCTTGCCGTAGCCCACGCCCACGGTGCCGTCGCCGTCGCCCACCACGACCAGCGCGGTGAAGCTGAACCGGCGACCACCCTTGACGACCTTCGACACGCGGTTGATCGTCACCACGCGCTCGAGGTACTGGTTCCTGTCGTGGTCACCGCGACGGCCGTCGCGGCCCCGCCGGTCGTTGCGGTCGCCGCTGCGGTCGTTGCTCGTGCTGGTGCCGCGACGCTGGGGTCCAGCCATCAGAGGTTCCTCATCTCGACAGTGTGCTCGACGTTCTTGAGTGCGTTCACAGGGACAGGCCTCCCTCGCGGGCGCCCTCGGCGATCGCGGCGACCCGGCCGTGGTAGCGGTTGCCGCCACGATCGAAGACCACCGCGTCCACGCCGGCGCCCTTGGCCCGCTCGGCGAGCAGCTCGCCGACCCGGCGGGCCTTGGCGGTCTTGTCGCCCTCGAACGAGCGCAGGTCGGTCTCCATGGTCGAGGCCGAGACGAGGGTCTTGCCCTCGCCGTCGTCCACGAGCTGGACGTAGACGTGCCGGCTCGAACGCGAGACCACCAGGCGCGGCCGCGCGGCCGTGCCGGTGACCTTCTTGCGCACCCGCAGGTGGCGACGGCCCCGGGCCGCGCTCTTGCCCCTGGCGCGCTTGACGGTGATTGCCATGGCTTACTTACCAGCCTTTCCGACCTTGCGGCGGATGTGCTCGCCCGCGTAGCGGACGCCCTTGCCCTTGTAGGG
>CAYRLV010000277.1:0-5464 GCA_964425155.1 uncultured Ornithinicoccus sp.
TCCTGCGCTGGGCGAGCCGGCTGATGGAGGCCGTCCTGCTCGGCGACGTGGCCACCGCCGCGGCCGTCGGCACCGCTCGGTGAGTGACTGAGCGGTGCCTGCCCGGCAGCACGGGGTCAGCGCCGAGCCCGCTTGCCCGCCGCCTCAGCGGTTGATGCTTCGTCCCATGCGCGTAGGTGGCTGACCAGGACCGCGAACAGTCGCTTCTTGAGATCGTCAGTGGGCAGGGCCAACGATGACTTCAGGTCCAGGACGTCTCGGGGGTCGTATACCTGGCTCCAAATGAAGACACCGACCCTCTCCAGGTCCGAGAGGCCCAACTCGGCGTAGGCCTCACTGAGGGGAGGGCGTACCGCCCGCTCCTGTTCGCGAAGATCGGCCGACCCTGCATTCAGTCGAGCCAAGTACCCTTGGCGCGAGCGAGCATGCGCGAGAGCGCGACCACGCTGCAGGACGAGGTCGACCCACAGCGAGCAGGTGTCACGCAACAACTCGAGTCCGTGTCCTTCCAGCTCCTCGCGTTGCTCGAAGAAGAGGGTGCTCATCTCTCGCCGGTAGGCGACGAGCATGCCCTCCAAGGAGCCGAAATAGCGGTAGGTCGTGGCGGTTGATACGGCAGCATCTTCCGCGATCTCACTGATGCTGAGCGTGCGATCCGACTCCGTCAACATCCTCTCCAGCGCATCAAAGAGCGCCCGTCGGTTACGACGGGTGTCCCTGCGGTATTCGCTCATTGATGGTGGATAACCTCTCGTAGACGCGCCATTCCCAGGAGGATGTCCTCTGGGGAGGGTGCGAAGGACAAGCGTAGGGCATGCTTACCAGAGCTGCCGAACTCTTGACCCGGGCGCACCGTTACCCCTGCCTTTCGAGCGGCGGCGGCCACCTCGACCGAAGAGCGGTCATCACCCTCGTAGTGACACCAGTAGTAGAAGGCCCCGTCGGGCGGAGTTGCGTGCAAGGTCTCCGTCTTTGCTATCTCCGCGTCCATGGTTGCTCGGCGACGTTCAAACTCACGCCGCATGGCCGTGGCGGCGTCCTCGGCCTTCATCAGGGCCGTCAGAGCCGCCCACTGGACTGCGGTGTTGACGGCACCGTTGAAGGTCCTGTGTGCGACTGCTGCGGGGCGTAATGCCAAGTCGCTGGCCGCCAAGTAGCCGACGCGCCATCCGGTCATGGCGAACTTCTTGGAGAACGTTCGCGACGCAACGAGTCTGTCCCGTAGGTCGGGTCTGTCCAGGACGGAGACATATTCCACGTCATCGTAGACAAGCCCTTCGTAGGCCTCGTCGCTCAACACGATGAGATCGTGCTTGTCGGCAATCCCGGCCACGAGGTCCCAGTCTCGTGCGGAGAGAACTGCGCCCGTGGGATTGGACGGCTGGCACAGGATCAGCATGCGCGCTCCATCGCAGGCCGTTGCCAAGCTACCTTCGTCTAGTCTCCCGTCCGCGCCGCGCGTGTAGGTCCGGATCTGGCCACCTGCGAGAGCGACCAAGTCGGCATACAGGGAGTAGGTGGGGTCCTCGATGGCGACGATGTCTCCGGTCGAGACGCATCCGAGTATGGCGCTGGCCAGGCCTGCCGTTCCCCCATGCGTGATGAGCACGTGGCTGTCGTCCAGCGCCAGGTCGCGGTGCCTCAGCTCCTTCTCGGCGATGGCCTCGCGGAGTTCCGGCAGTCCCCCTTGCGGAGCGTAGTGCGTGGCTCCTTGGCGGAGTGCCCGCTCGAAGGCGTCCTTGATGACCGCAGGTGTGTCGAAGCTCGGCTCTCCCACGGCCAGGGAGACGGCGCCCTCAGTCGTATGCAGGGTGCTCCCTCGGAGCGAGGTGGAGGTGACACGGTCAATGGCGGCTGATGTCCACTTGTCATCCCTGGGTCCCGGACGCGTCACGCTGGCACCGCCCCGAGGAACTCCTGCGTACGCTTCTCGCGAGGGTGAACCAGCACGTGCTGGGGCGGGCCTTGTTCCACGATCCGGCCCTCCGCCATGAAGACGGCCTCATCGCAGACGTCCCTGGCGAAGGCCAGTTCGTGGGTCACCACCACCATCGTCATGCCTGAGCGGGCAACCTCGCGCATGACGGCGAGTACCTCCCCGACGAGCTCTGGATCGAGCGCCGACGTCGGCTCGTCGAAGAGGATCAGGCTGGGCTCCATGGCGAGCGCGCGTGCGATCGCGACCCGTTGCTGCTGCCCGCCAGACAGTTGAGCGGGATAGGCGGAGAGTTTGTCCCCCAGCCCAACCCGTCGTAGGAGGGCCTCCCCAGAGGTCTTCGCCTCGTGGGCCGAGACTCCCCTCACGTGGATGGGGCCTTCCACGACGTTCTCCAACGCCGTCTTGTGGGGGTAGAGGTTGAACTGTTGGAAGACCATCCCGATGCGGGCGCGTTGACGCGCCACTCTCTTCGAGGAGAGTTCCTTGAGGCGTGCCCCGTGCCGCTCGTAACCCATGAACTCGCCGTTCACCTTGATGTAGCCGGCGGACACCTTCTCCAAGTGATTGATGCACCGCAACAGGGTCGATTTCCCCGAACCGGACGGACCGACGATCGCCGTGACGGTGCCGGGGAGAACACTGAGATCGATGCCACGCAAGACCTCGACCTCCCCAAAGGACTTGCGGACGCCCTGGATCTCGACCAACGGATTGCTGCGCTCTTGCATGGCCTATGCCTCCGACGATGCGAGTCGTTCGACTTCTGACACTCGGGATTGCGCGCTGCCGCCGAATTGCGTCACGCCCTTGCCGACCGACTTCTCCAGGAAGTGCTGGCCGATGCTGGCCACAGTGACCAACACGAGGTACCAGATGCTGGCCACCACGAGGAGCGGGATGACGGCGAAGTTCACCGCATAGATGTCCTTGACGTTGCTGAGCAAATCGCCACCCGAGATGAACGCCACGAGGGCTGTTGCCTTGAGCAGGTTGATCGCTTGATTTCCGGTTGGGGGAATGATCACCCTCATGGCCTGCGGCAAGATGATTCTCCTCATCGCCTGCAGATCGGTCATGCCGGTTGACAGTGCAGCCTCGCGCTGTCCACCTCCGACGGAGAGGATCCCCGCTCTGACGATCTCTGCCATATAGGCACCCTCGTGCAGCGAGAAGCCGAGGACGGCGGCGGTGAACCCGGAGATCAACGCATTTGTCGAATAGGCCTGTCCCAGGCTTGTGAAGGGTACGCCCAGGAACACGGACGGGAACAAGGCGGCAAAGTTGTACCAGAACACCAGCTGGACCAGCAGGGGCGTTCCCCGGAAGAACCACAAGTAGCCGCTTGACACCAAGCCGAGGAGGCGGTTTCCAGAAAGCCGCATCACGGCGATCACGATGCCGATCACCACGGCGAGCGACTGGCAGATCACGGTGAGCAGCAGCGTCACACCGACGCCATCGAGCACGTGCTGGTCAAACAAGTACTCCCAGACCACGGGCCACTGCATGTTCTCGTTGAGCAGGAGGCTTCTTGCCAGCAGCACGAGGACCAGCAGCACGACGGCCCCAGCGGCGAGTTGCCATGGATGGCGGCGTCGCTCCACCTGCAAGGAGTCAACAGTCGAACCAGCAGAGGTAGCGGCTGTCACGAAGGTGCACCTGACTTCGTCATGGCGTTGACGACCACCTTGTCAATGGCCATCTGAGGCACGCCCCACTTCTTGAGGATCTTGTCGTAGACGCCCTGTTCCATCATGGAGGCGAATGCCAACTTGAGCGCGCTCTCGAGCTCGTCAGCGTCCTTGGGGACGGCCGCGCCGTGATAGCCGAGTTCGAAGGGCTTACCAGTCAACTCGAGCTTGTCCGGCGACTGGGAGACTTGGTAGGAGGCGATCGCGTAATCGGTGCCGAGGGTGTCGGTCCGACCGTTTTCCAACGCGAGTTGAGTGGCGGCGCCGGTGGGATAGTCCTGGACATCCACGGGATCCTTGCCGGCGGCTTCACACTTCTTGGACTGCTCCTGCGCCAGCTGCACGGACAGGCTGCCGGTCGGCCCCGCCGCCGAGTTCCCGCAAAGATCGGCCACGCTGTGGATGTCCTTGGGGTTGCCCTTGGCGACGATGAGTTGCTGTCCCGTCTTGGTGTAGTCGACGAAGTCAACCTGCTGCTCTCGCTCGGGGGTGTCCGAGAAGTCGGACATCGCGACATCGAATCGACCCGACGTCAGACCGATGACCATGGAGTCGAAGTTGGTGTTCGTGACGTGGACCTTGACGCCCAAGACCTTGCTGAGGGCTGCCATGAAGTCGGATTCGATGCCGACGATGCGACCATTCTTGCGGTAGAGGTAGGGAGGGAGGTCGGTCTCGCCGCCCACTTCCAGGACGCCCGACTGACGGATGTCGTCGGGCAGTGCGTTGCGCGCCTTCTGGTCGACCTGAACGCCCTTCACGACGTCGCTGCCCTGGATGACGTTGCCACCTTTGTCGGCGGCGCCGTTTCCTGTGCTGTTACCGCCACTTGCTTGACTGTCTCCTCCGCAGGCGGCGGCCGAGCCCAGCACCGACACCGCCAGGATGGTGGTCATTGCTCGTCGAACTGACTGGTTCATGCTCTCTTGCCCTTCCGATCGTCATGAGGTGGTGGTGGTGTTTGCTGTGTGTTGCTCCTTGGCGAGCCGCTCTTCCTCGGCGATGCGTCTCGCCTTGCCCAAGACTTCGTTTGTGCGTTCGCGCGGGATGATGACCACGCCGTCCGAATCGCCAGCTACGACATCGCCCGGAGAGACGACCACGCCGCCGACGGCGACGGGTTCCCCAATGACCGCAGGGCCGTTCTTGTAGGGGCCGGCGGGACTCGTTCCGCGACTCCAGACGGGGAACTGCATGTCGACGAGCTCCGCTGAGTCACGGACGCATCCGTCCACAACCATCCCTCTGACGCCTAGTTCCTTGAGTCGCATCGCAATACGCTCGCCAACGAGGGCTCGGCTCCGGTTGCTCAACCCGTTGACCACGAGAACATCACCGGCACCCACGTGTTCCAGCGCGGCGTGGATCCCGGCGTTGTCGCCTTCGCGGACGAGGACGGGGAATGCGTGGCCCGAGCACTTGGCGCCCGGCCAGAGGGCCTCGATTCCGGCGTCACACATGCCGAGACGGTCGATGGCGTCACCGATCACCGCAACGGGCAGATTGGCGAACTCGCTTGCGGCCGAATCGCGATCGAATGTGGTGCGCGTGATGTGGATGTGGCTGGCGTCGTAGGCGACCATGACCTGCCTTCCAAGGCGTGGCGGCAATCAATTGAGAGAGAACACAAGATTGAGTCTGGCGTCTCAGTTTGGAGTCCGCTCGCACGTGTGACAAGAGTCCGTTATGAAGTTGTGACCCAGTCGGGCGCACCACGAGGGTCCACGACTGACAGCGCTGACGGGCCCCAGCCGCGCGGAGCGGCCGGGGCCCGTCAGTCGGTCGGAGGCGCTGGAGGCTCGGTCAGCAGACCTTGATGCTCCAGATCGGGTCC
>CAYRLV010000278.1:0-5462 GCA_964425155.1 uncultured Ornithinicoccus sp.
GGCGGCGGGCGCCGACCGTGGCGACCGGCTCCCCCACGAGCGAGTTGAACAGGCTGGACTTGCCGCTGCCCGTGGCACCGGCGAGCGCGACGACGGTGCGGCCACCGGCGATCGAGGTGCGTTCCTCCACCCGGTCGACGACCTCACGTGCCTCGGTGGCCACGGCCGTCGGGAGCCGCTCGCCGCCGACCCGCAGGGCGGCGTCCAGCGCCGCTGCCCGGCGGCCGAGGTCCTCCCGGGTGACGCGGTCGGCGCGCCGCTTCCCTCCCAGCACCGGGCTCACCTGGCGCGTCCCACGGCAGCGGCGGCGTCGGACAGGCGACCGGTCACGGAGGGGTCGATTCCGATCCCGTCCAGCACCTCGTCATACCGAGAGCGCTCGGAGGTGTAGAGCGCCTGGGTGCGGTCGAGCAGCTGTCTGCGGGCCTTGGCGGCGAGGTCGCGGACGGCCTGGTCGCCGAAGACCGCCTCGAGCAGCCGTTGGGCGAGCACGGCCGAACCTCCGGCGATGCCGATCTCGGCGCCGGACAGTCCGGCGGTCGCGCTGAAGACCAACAACATGAGCAGCACGGCAATCCCGTTGACCCCGAACGCGAGGAAGCGCGCGGTGCTGCGCCGCCCACCGGCCTCGGTGCGAACCAGCTCCAGGACGTCGCCCTGCCAGTCGCGCACCAGCCGCTCCACCGCCTCCGGACACCCGGGCGTGGCGCGCGCCAGGTCGGGACTGCGCGCCAGCAGGGCCGGGCCCCCGGGCTGGCCCCGCCACCGACGAGCTGCGGCGCTGGCCGCGCCCTGGGCGTGCGAGGTCAGCAGCGCCGCGGCACCGGTCTGGAGCGCCTCGCCCAGGTCCTCCGACGGCATCTGGCGACCCCGGAAGAATCCGGTGACGCGGTCGCGGAGCCGGCTCACGCCCGCCTCGACCTGGCGGAGGAACTCCCCGGTGCCGACGAACTCCTGCCACCGCGCGAGCACCTCGCCACGCAGCAGCGAGCCGTCGCTCATGCCCTCGGAGACCCCTTCCAGCGCGTCGGCGTAGGCCTTGACCGCCGCGGCGCGCAGCCCCTCGACCGCCTGCTCCTGCGCGGCCCCGGCGGCGGCCAGGGCTCCCGCCCGGTCGTCCAACGAGTCGAGGGCGCCGCTGAGTGTCCGCTTGATCACCACCGATCGTGCCTTGGCGTCCTGCGCGAGTGACCGCAGCCAGGAGGCGAGTCGCGCGATCTGCGCGTCGGGCAGCAACCCGTCGCCGGTCAGCTCGGTCTCGTCGACGGTGAAGACCGGCGCGGTGCCCAGCCCCTGCTCGGCAAGCATCGAGGCCAGGTCGCCGCGCACCTCCTCCATCGCCTCCGGCGGCACCCGATCGAGCACCACGGCCACCGAGGTGCCGCGCTCGGACGCCTCCCGCAGCAGGTCCCAGGGCACGGCGTCGGCGTAGCGCGCCGCCGTCGTCACGAACAACCACAGGTCGGCAGCCGACAACAGCTGCCGGGCGAGATCACGGTTCGCCTCGACGACGGAGTCGATGTCCGGCGCGTCGAGCAGCGCGAGTCCCGGCGGCAGCGCTTCACTCGCCACCAGCCGGACCGAGGAGGGGTCGTCGGACGGGTGATCCGCGGCACCGGTGACCCGGCCCAACCCGGGCAGCACCCGCGATCCGGTGAACCAGCGCTCGTCGTCGGGGTGATGCACCAGCACCGACGCCCGGGTCGTGGGCCGCAGGACGCCGCTGCGGCTGACCACCTGACCGACGATCGAATTGACCAGCGTGGACTTGCCGGCTCCGGTGGAGCCACCCACGACGGCGAGCAGCGGAGCGTCCAGCGCGGCCAGCCGCGGCAGGACGTAGTCGTCGAGCTGGCGCAGCAGGCTCAGCCGGGACCGGCGGGCCTCGACGGCCCCCGGCACGTCGAGCGGCAGCGCCGTGGCCTCCACGGCGTCACGCAGGTCGTGCACCGCGCGCAGCAGCCGGTCGTCCTGCAGGGTGTCGGTCACACCGTGCAGCCTGCCCTGTCCCGTGGCCCGGGCTCAACTTGACCCGCCGCCGACCGCCGCGCCGGCGTCAGCCGGCAACCTCCGCGTGCTGCCGCACCAGGCGCGGCACGACGAACGCGGCCACCAGCAGCACGACCATCCCGGTGAGCGCGGCCGCGGTCATCCCCTGGGTGAAGGCCTGGCGTGCAGCGTGCACCACGGCCGAGCCCGCGTCGGACGGGAGGTGTCCGGCGGTGGCGATCGCACCGGCCAGCGTCTGGCCCGCCTCGTGCGCCCCCGAGGGCGGCAGCCCGACCGGGAGGGCCTCGGACACCTGCGAGCGATAGACGGCCGCACCGATGCTGCCGAGGACGGCCATGCCGAGCGCGCCGCCGAACTCGCTGCCGGTCTCCATCATCGCGGAGGCGGCGCCGGCCCGCTCCGGCGCGACTGCTCCGACGACGATGTCGGTGACCAGGGTCAGCACCGCAACCAGCCCGACCGCGAGCAGCGCCGCCCCGGAGAGCACGACGGCCAGGTGGGAGTCGGCCCGGACCAGACTCAGCACCACGAATCCCCCTGCGGCCACGATGAACCCGCCGCGCATCACCGCCGGCCGGCCGAGCCGGGAGGCGAGTTGCACGGCGACCGGCGCGGCCCCGGCCACGGCGACCGAGGGCAGCACGCTCCACAGGGCGGCCGTCAACGGGCTCATGCCCAGCACCGACTGCAGGTACTGCGTGGTGAAGATGGCGAAGCCGACGAGCGCGAACATCGCGACGACGTTGGCGAGGAGCGACCCACGGACGGCGCGGACGCGGACCAGCCGCAGGTCCACCATCGGGTGCGCCGTGGTCTGTTGGCGCCGGAGGAACAGCCAGCCACACGCCATACCGATCAGCAGCGCGACGACCGGGAGCACGCCCAGCCCGTCGACCGCGAGGCGCTTGATGCCGAAGATGACCGGGAGCATCGCGGCCAGGGACAGCACCGACCCGACCAGGTCGAAGCGGGGCGCCGCGGCGTGCCGGAACTCGGGGATCAACAGCGGCGCGACGACGAGCAGCAGCAGCATGACCGGGGTGTTGACGAGGAAGACCGACCCCCACCAGAAGTGCTCGAGCAGGATGCCGCTGAGCACCGGCCCGACGGCGACGCCGGCGGACATCACTGCGGTCCAGATCGCGATGGCCTTGGCCCGCTGCCCGGGGTCGTGGAACAGGTGGCGCAGCAGGGCGAGCGTCGACGGCATCAGCGTCGCTCCGCCGATGCCCATCACCGCCCGGGCGGCGATCAGCGCCTCCGCACTCGGGGCGTAGGCGGCGGCGACCGAGGCGAGCCCGAAGCCGGTGGCGCCGATGAGCAGCAGCCGGCGGCGGCCGATCCGGTCGCCGACCGCGCCCATCGTGAGCAGCAGGCCGGCCAGGACGAACCCGTAGATGTCGAAGATCCACAGCTGCTGGGTGCTGGTCGGCTCGAGCGTGCGGCTGAGGAACGGGACGGCGAAGTAGAGCACCGACACGTCCATCGACACGATGAGCAGCGGGAGCATGAGCGCGGCGAGCGCGGTCCACTCCTGGCGACCGGCCCTCGAGGTGGTGGGTGCCGGACTGGGCGGCGGGGAGGCGACGGTCATGGCGCGCTCGCTTTCTGTCTATGACATAAACTGTGTATGGCGTAGACAATCGTACGCCCGCCGGGGCAGATCTGTCTACGGCATATACGGTGGAGGTCCGCGAGGGTCCCGGGAGGCACCATGGGCAGCACGGACGGCAGCGACCGCACGGACAGCAGCGACCCCGACGAGAGCGGGCTGCCGCGCGGCCTGGCACTGCTCTGGGGGATCGACGATCGGCAGCGTCGCGGCCCGCGGCCGACGCTGACCATCCAGGACATCGGCGCGGCGGCAGTGCGGCTCGCCGACGCGGAGGGGCTGGCCGCCGTGTCGATGAGCAAGGTGGCGTCGGCGCTCGGCTTCACCACGATGTCGCTCTACCGCTACGTCGACTCCAAGGACGACGTGTTCCTCGCCATGCTGGACGCCGCGTATGGTGCGCCTCCCGCGAATCGCGAGCACCGCGACTGGCGCGCGGGGTTGACCTGGTGGTGCGGGGCCAACCGGGCCGCGCTGGTGCGGCACCCGTGGATCCTGCAGATCCCGCTCAGCGGTCCCCCCGTCGCTCCGAACCTCGCGGCCTGGATGGAGGAGGGGCTCGCGGCCCTCAGCGCCACCGGGCTGCCCGAGCAGGACAAGCTCTCGTCGCTGCTGCTCGCCGAGGTCTACGTCCGCGGTCAGGTGCAGCTGATGAGCGCCTTCGCCCCGACCGAGGAAGACGACTACGCCGGGCGGATGCGGCGGGTTCTCGAGCCAGACCGGTTCCCCCACCTCGGCGCGGCACTCGCCTCCGGGGCGCTGGAGGACGCCGAGGGCACCGAGGACGAGTTCCAGTTCGGGTTGGAGACGGTGCTGGCCGGTATCGAGCGGCTGATCGAACGTCGCAGCGGTTGAGGACCTGCGCCCGCCGTGGTGGCGTATTTCACTTCTCCGGTCACCGGTTCCGGCGGGAGGATGGGATCGGGGGTGGACCAGTCCCGAGGTACGACAGGAAGGTAGCCGTCATGACCCGCGTCAACTACGCCGAGAAGTTTCCCCCGGGCGTCGCCGCCCTCTCCCGTCTCGAGCAGGAGTTGGCCAAGACCTCGCTGGAACCCGCACTGGCCGAGTTGATCAGGATCAGGGTCTCCGAGATCAACGGCTGCGGGTTCTGCCTGGCCATGCACCACCGCGACGCCCGCAAGCGCGGCGAGGCGCAGACCCGGCTGGACACCGTCGCGGGATGGCGGGAGTCGCCGTTCTACTCCGCGCGGGAGCGGGCCGCCCTCGGCTGGGCCGAGACGCTGACCCTGATCAGCGAGCGGGGAGCCCCGGACGCCGCCTACGACGAGGTCGCCGCGCTGTTCAGCCCGGAGGAGGTCGCGGCACTGACCTTCGCGATCGTCGCGATCAACAGCTGGAACCGGCTGGCCGTCGGCCTCGGCTCCGACCCGGCCAGCCTGGACGGACTCGACCTGCCCGACGACAACTCGACGACGGAAGGAACGAACTGATGGCGGATCTGTACCCCAAGGCGACACCCGAGGTTGCCCAGCGCCGCAAGGAGCTGACGCCCGCGGCCACCGAGGCGTTCGACAACTTCAGCAAGGCGGTGTTCGCGGAAGGGGCGCTCGACGAGCGCACCAAGCAGCTGATCGCCGTCGCCGTGGCGCACACGACCCAGTGCCCCTACTGCATCACCGGGCACACCAAGCTGGCCAAGGCCAAGGGGGCGACACCGGAGCAGGTCATGGAGGCGATCTGGGTCGCCGCGGAGATGCGCGCGGGCGGCGCCTACGCCCACTCGACGCTGGCTCTGCACGCGCTCGGCGAGGTCCCGGGCCACTGAACGGCCCTGAGGTGCACGAGTGGCACAGGTCGGGACGAGTGGCACAGCTGT
>CAYRLV010000279.1:0-5456 GCA_964425155.1 uncultured Ornithinicoccus sp.
GGGCTGCGGATCGAGCCGTGCCAGACGAACGGCGGCACACCGTCCAGCGGGCGCGGCGTGGAGGTGAACGACTGCAGCGGCGTGCGGTACTTCCCCTGCCAGGTCACGGATTCCTCCGTCCAGAGGCGCCGCAGGAGGGCGTAGTTCTCGATCGCCAGTGGGATGCCGTCCCGGATGTCCTTGCCGAACCACGGGTAGACCGGGCCGGTGTTCCCCCGCCCGAGCATCAGGTCGACGCGGCCGTCGGCGAGGTGCTGCAGGTAGGCATAGTCCTCAGCGAGCCGGACCGGGTCGTTCGTGGTGATCAGCGTCGTGGCGGTCGACAGGATCAGGCGCTTGGTCTGCGCCGCGACGTGTGCCAGCAGCACCGGAGGGTTGGCCGGCGCGACGAACGGCGGGTTGTGGTGCTCACCGGTGGCGAAGACGTCCAGACCCACCTCTTCGGCCTTGCGAGCCATCGCGAGGGTGGCCTTGATCCGCTCGTTCTCGCTGGGCACGCGGCCGGTCGTGGGGTCGGGGGTCACGTCACCGATGGTGAAGATCCCGAACTGCATGCTGGCCTCCTCAGGCGCCGCTCAACTGATTGATCGTTCAATCATCTACGCTGGGGAACGGCTCCTCATCCCCGATCATTCCCGAAGGACTCCGGTGGACGTCACCGCACCCCTCGAGGCCGGCAGCGGCCTGCGCCGCCAGATCAGTTTCACCGACCTCATCGTCTACGGCCTGGTCTTCATCGGTCCGGCCGCGGCGGTCAGCATCTTCGGGCCCCTCGACGCACAGAGCCACGGGCTCGTCCCCGTCGTCTACCTCGTCGCGACCCTGGCGATGTCGTTCACCGCGTGGTCCTACGCGCAGATGTCCCGTGAGGTGCCCCGCGCCGGGTCGGTGTTCGCCTACGCCAGCGCCGGCATCGGCCCCCGCACGGGCTTCCTCACCGGCTGGATGGTGATGCTCGACTACCTACTGATCCCCAGCGTCGCTTACCTGTTCACCGGCATCGCCCTGCACTCCTTCCTCCCGGCGATTCCCACCTGGGGCTGGACCGCCCTGGCCGTCGTGGTCACGACCGGCTTCAACCTCGCCGGCGTGCGCGTCGCCGCCCGGGTCGCGACGGTCACCGTCGTGGCCGAGGTCGTGGTCCTGTCCGTGGTGCTCGTCTGGGGTGTCTGGCTCCTCGCGCACGGGGGCGCCACCCGCGGCGCGCTCACTCCCTTCACCGGAGTCGGCGGGTTCTCCGTCGCCGCCGTGCTGGGCGCCGTGTCGGTCGCCGTCTTGTCCTACCTGGGATTCGACGCCATCGCGACCTTCGCCGAGGAGACCACCGGCGGCTCCCGGCTGGTGGGACGAGCGACCCTGACCTGCTTGGTGATCGCCGGTCTCCTGTTCGCTGCCCAGACGTATGTGGGGTCGCTCCTCTCGCCGGACACCCCCGCGCAGCTCGCGGCCCACCCGGAGACGCAGGGCGAGGCGTACTACCACCTGGTCGAGGTGCAACTGTCCGGGTGGTTGTCGTCCCTGCTGGCCATCTCCAAGGCCGCGGGCGCCGCGTTCTCGGCGATGGTGGGGCAGGCGGCCGCGTCGCGCATCCTCATGGACATGGGACGCGAGCGGCGCCTCCCGCGAGCCGTCTCCAGGGTGGACGAGCGGACCGGTGTCCCTGCGGTGGGCGTGTTGGTGGCCGCCGTCGTCAACGTCGGCATCGCCGTCTGGGCGGCCCGGCAGCCGGGCGGCCTCGACACCCTCGTGTCGATCGTCAGCGTGGGCGCCCTGTGCGCGTTCATCCTGCTGCACGCGTCCGTAATCGGCTACTTCTGGGTGCACCGGCTGGGTGAGTCACGGCATACCGGCAGTCATCTGGTGGCTCCCCTGGTGGGGGCGGTGATCCTCGTCATCGTGCTGGTGGAGGCGAGTGGGCGCGCGCAGGCGATCGGCGCGGTCTGGCTGGCGGTCGGGCTGGTGGTGACCCTGGTCCAGCATCGCCGCGGTGCGGGAGCGCTCGCGGCCGATTGAGTACCCTGTCACCGGTCGACGCCGCAGGCGTGGCCACGGGCCTCTAGCTCAGTTGGTAGAGCATCGGACTTTTAATCCGCTGGTCGTCGGTTCGAGCCCGACGGGGCCCACCGGGCGTCGCCGCAGGTCAGCGGCCTGCGGCACGGACCCCGAGCGATTGCGGTCCTCCCCCGAACCCTCCGTGTCCCACGTTTGTCCCACAAGTCCGGCGGCGGTGCGGTCGAGTGCGTGAGCCACGCTGTCCAGGTCGTCGGGGAACAGACCGGCGTAGATGTCGAGCGTCATGGCTGCGGAGGCGTGGCCGAGCATGCCCTGGACGGCTTTGACGTTGGCGCCAGCAGCGATGGCCAGCGATGCGGCGGTGTGGCGGAGGTCGTGCGGGGTCACACCGACGAGGCCCGCCGCTTCACCAGCGGGGTCGAAGACCCGGACGCGCCAGTTGCCCAGCCGCAGCGGACCACCCCCTGGAGCGGTGAAGACGAACGCGTCGGCGCTTCGGCCCTGGCAGTGCACCTCCAGCTCGGACATGATGGACCCGGGGACCGGAACCGAGCGGGTCTGGTGAGTCTTGGTCGAATTCGACCAAACCAGTTCGCCACCGACCTCCGAGGCGCTCTCTTTGATGGTGATCCGCCCACGGGCCGCGTCGACCCGCCCGACCCGTAGAGCGACCAGCTGACCGAACCTCAGCCCGGTGAACGCGAGCACCAGCACACACAACCGATACCGGCCGGCTGCTTGGGCAAGCTCGCCGACTTCGGTAGCGGTCAGGAACCGCGGCTCGGACCGGACCCGCCGAGGCAACGAGACACCGGCAGCCGGATTCCTGGCGATGCGCCGGTCTTCCACCGCCGCAGCCAGGATCAGCGACAGCACCCGGTAGATCTGCCGCACGCTCCCCAGCCCCGAGCGATGCAACTCCCCGACCCAGGCGGTCACGTCCGAGTGCGTGATTGACCGCAACGGCCAACGCCCCCACTTCGGCACGATGTGCCGCCGCACGATGCCTCGGTACCGTTCGGCCGTGGAGGGTTTCAGGTGTTCCAGGCCCGAGGTCCACGTCTCGGCAAGAGTGCCGAGGGTGACCTTGCCGGCGGCCGGGTCGATGTACATACCGCGGTGCATGTCCGCGGCCAGCTGAGCAAGGAACCGCTCGGCATCGACCTTGCGCCCGAACGACTTGCTCCGGTCCCGTCCGGCCGGGTCACGCCAACGGGCGAGCCAGTTACCGCGCCGACGGTCCCGGTTCACGCTCGCCATATCAGGCCACCTGATCGCGTACCCAGGCGCGCACCGCGTCCGGGTCCGCCCGCAGATGCTTGCCCAGCCGCAGGAACGGCGGGCCCTGCCGCTGTGGCGCCACTGGTACAGCGTGCCCACCGGCACCGCCAGATACTCGGACACGTCCTGAATCGTCCACAACGACCCTATACCCATGGCCGAGCCGGTATAGGTCTCAGGTTCTACGATCACGCTTGCTCACCCCTCCGATACATCTCCTGCAGTCCGCTTCTTTCGGTTTCGTTCAGCTCGCCATTGGTCGTACTCACGGGCTCGGTTCGACGCGGCCCAACTCTGGCAACGGCACACCGGCCTCGAACTCGACCAACTAGCCATCCCCGCCCGTCTCTTCGTCGACCCCGATCACCGAAGCAAGAGAGCAGGACTCGGTTTGATGACAGAAGTCCAGAAATACGCGAGCCAGCACCAACTAGCAATGGCGTGACACCTCAGCTACACCCGACTGGCTATGTAGATGAATCTCGACGTCGAACGCTGATGAATTCCGACGTCATCAATGGCGCGCGATCGTGGGCCATATCATAGCCAATACGCGACGATAGGGATGCACGCCCTAGCAATGCGCTGGCTGGAGTAGCACGTCTAGCAGAAGCATATCTTTGCACCACAGCAACTGCTCCCGCACACGAGTCGGCAGATGCAGCAACGAGACGCTCACTCGAAGTTGGCGGTCAACGCCACGATCATACCCACTGGCCACAACAAGGTCAGTGGCCCGGCCCACCATCGATTCAACCTCCTCCAAGTCGTGCATATTCCAGCGGCTCTTGAACACGTTCAGTGGCAGACAATAGTGACGTTGGAGGATATCCTTCGCCCGTCCCACATCCGTCGCAATCCCTTCCAGCGCCTCCTCCCCCGCGGATCCCTTCTGAACCCACAGGTCCAGCAATACGCCTTCGGCCATCAGATCGCGTACGGCGGCAGGTCGCCGACCAACTACATTGGCAACTCTAGATTCGTTGGGTGAGAGTCCAACGGGCATCGCATTTCGCCGCGCGGATCGATCCGAACGGATGCTCTCAACGATTAGCAGGTGGTCGTCGATGATCCCCTCAACCCGCACCGAAGCGTTCTCCAGCGAATCAGCTCTCGCACGTATGTCGCCCTCCATCTGGAGACCCACGGAAAACGACGCGGAGAGCCCTCCCCGCGGTTGCTCGATCAAGTTGCTATCGCTGCTGATTAACCGATAACCACTACCAAACCGCAGAAGAACGCCCTCCGCCTGAGCACAGTCTCCGATGTCCGCCTGCAACCGTGCCCATTGACCCCAGGGAAGAGCGGACACTAGAGACGGTACCTCCTGCTCAACAAACTCAACAAAGGGGCTCGCTCTGAGGAACCCACATTACCTCGCGGCGGGCCTCGGGCGCGCTTCCGGGGCTGGTCAAGACCATGAGCATCCAGTAGGCCGTACTGGGACATGTATTGGTGTAGAACTTCGTGCACCTCAGTCGTGAGAGCGGAATTTCGTAGAGTTTATGTATCTGTCCACGCCACCACTTGCAGTTCCCCGCCGTGGTGATCTTATTTCCGTCCCACGGCACCCATGTCGGGGCTGGGCCGAGATTCGGTGTCGTTTCGATGCTGGCGGACATGGTTCCCGGTGAGGCGACAGCCGCACCCGGTGATGTGGCCAGGCCAACCCCGAACATGCAAAGGATCCCGATAAGGGCTTTGATCAGACTCTTCTTCACTTCCCAACTCCTTGGGTCTTCGACTCTCTACGCCCTCCGCGCTGGAGCTGTACGTGTGGCCAACTGATCCGCAAACGCCCTCGCGTTCGGGAGAGTAACACCCCCCATCCGATGAGACAATGGCTCAACGTGGCGCCGCACAAATATTCCTCTGCCTGGCCAAATCTGGGGTTGACCCCAGTTCGTAGACTTCGGTTAAGCGGCTGTGGGGCCGTGACGCTGATTCTCGAAGGTTGCTGGGCTAATCTGGCTGAGGGCGCTGTGGAAATCCGGCGGCGATTGTAGACGTTCTCGATCCAGCCACTGACCGAGCAGACCGCCTCGGCGCGGGTGGAGAAGCGGCGCGGGTCCTGAGGACTTTCTTTACTGGTTCAAGGCGCGCTGCGCGCGCGGGGCGCCGGCCGCCTCGGGCTCGTCGCCTCCGGCGGGGACCCCCGCGCT
>CAYRLV010000280.1:0-5450 GCA_964425155.1 uncultured Ornithinicoccus sp.
GGCAGATCGGCGAGCAGATGTTCCTGGCCGAGAAGACGGTGAAGAACTACGTCACGTCCGTGCTGTCCAAGCTGGGGCTCGAACGGCGCACCCAGGCAGCCGTGTTCGCGGTGCAGCGGCGCTCCCACCGTCCGGGCACCTGACCGAGCTGCCTGCGGGCCCGGCGCAACCTCGCCACGTCCGAACGATGAGTTCGGCGCTCCGCCTCGGTCGACACGTGTGACGGCGACTCCGCGCGCCGACGCCACCAGCCGTGGGGAAGGGGCAGCACTCGTGCAGCACCAGATGATCTTCGTGAACGTGCCGGTCGAGGACACCGAGCGCAGCCGCCGGTTCTACACCGAGCTCGGCTACACCTTCGACGAGCGGATGTGCGAGGCCGGCACGGCGTTGGCGCTGGAGATCGGGCCGCACATGTACGCGATGTTGCTCGACCGAAGGTTCTTCGCCGGCTTCCACTCCGGCAACACGGCGGAGCCGGGGCAGCACGAGGCGCTGCTCTGCGTCTCCGCCGACAGCAAGGACGAGGTCAACGCCCTCGTCGACCGCGCGATCGCGGCCGGGGGCACCGAGGTCCGGACCGAGGAGCAGCCGTTCATGTTCGGGCGGTCGTATGCCGACCCGGACGGCCACATCTGGGAGGTCATGTGGATGGACGTCGGGGCCGCCGCGGGGTGAACCGCGGCGAGCTCGGGACCATCGACCCTGTCCTCCTCGCCACCGAGCGAGCATGGTGGGGGTATGGACACCAAGGACACCGCCTCGTGGCGCGGGCTCTCCACCCGCGCGGCCTGGGCACTGGCCCGGGACAGCGTGGTCGGCCGGCTGGCCGTGACCGTCGGCGGCCGGCCCGACATCTTCCCGGTCAACCACGTCGTCGACCACGGGACCATCGTCTTCCGCACCGCCGAGGGCACCAAGCTGTGCGCGGCCATCGGCCACCCCGTCGCCTTCGAGGTGGACGGATACGACACCAGTGACGGGACCGCCTGGAGCGTCGTGGTCAAGGGGGTCGCGCACGAGATCCGCGAGCTCAGCGAGGTCGTCGACGCGTTGACCCTGCCCGTCTTTCCCTGGCACGCAGGTCCCAAGCCGCGCTACGTCCGGATCGAACCGGACAGCATCACCGGGCGGCGCTTCCCCGTCTCGGGCGGCGTGCGCACCGGCGACGGCGCGACGACCGGCGACGTGGCCCGGGAGGCGTGATGGCCGATCCCCGGGACCCGAACCGTGCCGGACTGGCAGAGCTCCCGTCCGGGCCCTGGTTTCGCGCACATCCCGGCGTGGTGGTCGCCGCCGCCGTCGGGCTGACCGCGGCCATCTTCGCCTCGCGACTGGCCACCGGCGACGCCGGTGACGGCTTGCTGTTCCTCTTCGTCTTCCCGATCTGTCTGCTGGCCATGTCCTTCGGCGCCCGGATCGGTCTGCTGGCGGGTGCCGTCAGTGTCGGCCTCATCGGTCTGTGGGTGTCCATGGACCAGATCGACCTCACCACCATCGGCTGGATCTCCCGCGTCGGACCGCTGCTGTTCCTGGGCCTGCTGCTCGGGGACGCCGCGGACCGCCTGCAGCGGGCGGACGAGGCCCGGCAGGCCTTCGAGCTCTCCCAGCAGGCCCATCGGCAGGCGGTCGAGGTCAATGACTCGTTGATCCAGGGCATGGCCGCGGCCCGGTGGGCACTCGAGTCCGGCCGGCCCGAACGCGCGGCAGAGCTGCTCGACGACACCATCGGCCAGGGCCGCCAGCTGGTCTCCCGCACGCTTCGCTCCGCCGGTATGGGGGCCGACGGGCTCCGGGGGGATCTCGCCCCGGCGCCCACGGCCACCCCGGAGGCGCCCACCGAGCATCCTGATACCCACGGCACAACCAACCGAAGGAGCAGAACATGACTGACCGGACCCACCGCATCGTCGTCGGGGTCGACGGCTCGGCCGCCAGCGACCACGCCCTGGACTGGGCACTCGCGGAAGCCGTGCGTGGACATCGTCCCGTGCACCTGGTGCACGCGCGAGCGGTCAACGACTGGTGGCTGATGGCGGGGGCGCCGGTCCCCCAGGAGCTGCTCGACACCCCCGACCAGATCCTCGCGGAGGCCCGTGAGCGGGCCGAGCGCACGGCCCCCGACGCAGACCTCACCGCCGAGTCGCCACTCGGCCACGCGACCGAGGTCCTGGTGGAGCAGTCCGCCACTGCCGAACTGGTGGTCGTCGGAGCGCGGGGACGCGGGCCCGCGCGCCAGCTGGTGCTCGGTTCGGTGTCCGCCCAGCTCGCCCGGCACGCCGCCTGCCCGGTCGTGGTCGTCCGCGGGCCGGTCGAACGGGACGCCGCCGAGGGAGCGCCGGAGCGCGTCGTCGTCGGCGTCGACGGTTCGCCCACCGCGGAGGACGCGATCGGCTTCGCCTTCGCACACGCGGCCACGCACGGACTCGGGGTCACCGCCGTGCACGCCTGGGAGGAGGTGCTGGTCGACGGGCTGCCTGCCCTGCCCGGCTCGCCCGAGCAGGAGGAGGAGAAGCAGCAGCGACTCCACGAGCTGGTTGCCGAGGCCGTGGCTCCCTGGCGGGCCAAGTACCCCGACGTGGACGTCCGCGAGCGCGTCCTGCGTGGAGACCCGACCCAGGCGCTGCTCGACGACGCCGAGCACACCGCCCTTCTCGTGGTGGGCAGCCGGGGGCTGGGAGGCTTCCGGGGCCTGCTGTTGGGGTCGGTCAGCCGTGCGGTGCTCGGCCAGGCCGACTGCCCGGTGGCCATCGTGCGTCCGCATCGGGCCGACTGACTCACCTCCACCACCTCCCGCTCCGGCACGACCCCGCACCGTCGGAGCCGTCCGTGTGACCATGGACGCGGTCGACCGACAGCGGAGGACCCATGGCCACATCGACGCCCCGCGACCGGGACCGGCGTGGTCTCGTCGTGCTGGACACCGAGGAGTGCTACGCCCGGATCCGGGCGACGCCGGTGGGGCGTGTCGGTTTCGTGCAGGACGACGAGGTGCTCATCCTCCCGGTCAACCACGTCGTCGTCGACGCCCACATCGCGTTCTACACCTCCTGGGGAAGCAAGCTGCAGGTCGCGGCGGACACCGGTCCCATGACCTTCGAGGTGGACGGCCACGACGCGAGCCAGGCTCGGGGGTGGAGCGTGCTGGTCGTGGGTTCGGCGGAGATCGTGCACGATCCCATGCACCGGGAGGAGCTGGATGCCCTCGCCCCGCCCACGTGGGCACCTCGGGCGGAGAACATGTTCTGGGTGCTCATCAGCCCCGGCCGGGTCAGCGGGCGCGAGATCCCCGCAGCCGTCGCCGAGACTGGGGACGACACCAGGGACCTTCGGCCCTGACGAGGGGCTACTCGGACCGAGCAGCATGGCGGCAGGCATCCGGCCGTCCCGGGACGAGGAGGACCCATGGCACCGTCCAGCATCGGCATCGCACCCGTCGTCGTGGTCTGCGACGGCTCCACCCTCGGCCAGCACGCCGTGGCGGTGGCCACCCGGCAGGCTGCCCGGCACTCCGCTCCGTTGGTGGTGGTCGCCGCCGCCCGCCCGGCCGCAGCCCGACCCGGTGCCTCCTCGTGGTCCGTGCTTTCCGGTGCGGCGGAGGACCCCATGACGGATCCCCAGGCCGTCGCGGAGCGCGCGTGGTGGCGAGCGAACCACACGGATCCGTCGGTGGCGATCCAGATCCACACCGTGGCCGGCTCACGCTCGCCGAGGCTGACTCGGCTCACCGCCGGAGCACGACTTCTCGTGCTCGGTGACGCGGACCTCCCGGTGCCCGGTCTGACCGGTCCCACCACCCTGTCCGCAGCACTCGGCCGCACGTTCCGCGCTCCGGTGCTGCAGGTCGGCCCCTCGCTCCGACCGTCGGCGGGTCGCCGTGGTGTCGTCGTCGTGGGTTTCGGAACGCTGGGCGACACCGCCCTCATGCCTCGGGCCCGGCGTGAGGCGGAGCTGCGCGGCCAGGACATGGTGGTCGTCCGCGCCGTCCGCAGCGCCGAGCGACTCGAGCCGGCGTTGGAGGAGTCCTGGCAGGCGCTACGGCCCTTCTGCGGCCACGTCCCCTGTCGCATCGTGCACCTGGTCGCCGACCCGGCGGCCGCGCTCGTCGACCAGTCCGGTCCCGGCGACCTCATCGTCGTCGGCGCGCCGGACAGCACCCCGTTCGACCACCTCACCCACGACCCGGTCGTCCGGGAGACTGCGCGACGGGCCCGCTGCGACCTGTTGGTGCTGCCCCTCGGCGCCCGCCGTCCCGCCCCCTCCCCGAGTCCGGACGACGCCGCCGGACTGGCCCTCCACCGATGAAGGACAGCGAGATGACCACCGCCGAACCCTCCGCCCCCCGCCAGGCCGCACCTGCGTTCGTGGTGGCCGGCTATGACGGCTCGACGCCGGCCGAGGAGGCCGTCCGTTGGGCGGCGACCGAGGCCGCCCTGCTCCCTGCCGAGCTACGCCTGGTCACCGCCGCCTTCTACCCCAGGTGGATCACCACGGCTGGGGACCTCGCTCCGGGAGTGCCGCAGCCGTTGGTGACGGCAGTCGAGAGCACCAGGAGGGAGGGCGAGGCGCTGGCCAAACGGTTCGTCGACAGCTCACGCGTCAGCAGCGTGGTGCGTGACGGGAGCGCGGCGGGTGCGCTCACGGAGGCCGCTGCAGGCGCGACCGAGCTCGTCGTCGGACACCGGGGACGAGGACCGTGGTCGGGCGCGGTCCTGGGATCGGTGTCCGTGGCGGTGGTGGCGCACGCCCCGTGCCCCGTGCTGGTGGTGCGCGGAGCGGACGGCCCGCCCGCGCAGGACCGCCCGGTGGTGGTCGGTGTCGACGGCTCGGACCATGCCGACGCCGCACTCGCCTACGCGGCGGCGTTCGCGGCGCGGCACGACACCCCACTCCGGGTCGTCGCTGCCTGGCAGGAGGTCTCGGCGACGGGGTGGGAACCCGCCGTGTGGACAACCGACGAGCTGCGCGAGTGGGAACGGGCCGCGCAGTCCCACGCGGAGCAGGTGGCGGCCTCCGCGGTCGATGCCGTCGGTGCCAGTCACCCGGGCCTGCCGGTCACCAGCAGGATCGTGCGCGGTCATCCGGTCCAGGCACTGGTCGAGTCATCCACTGCTGCAGGGCTGCTCGTGGTCGGTGCGCGGGGCCTCGGGGGATTCCGGCGACTGCTGCTCGGCTCCGTGAGCCGGGGCGTGGTCCACCAGGCGCGGTGCTCGGTGGCAGTGGTCCGCTGAAGGCCACGGGCTCGCCCTCACCGCCGTGTCGTGTCTCTCGGGGGACCGGCCCGGTCGGGCAGGGCGAGACCGTGGCACGATCGTGCCCGTGACCACGATCCTGTCCATCCAGTCCTCGGTCGCCTACGGCCACGTCGGCAACTGCGCAGCGGTGTTCCCGCTGCAGCGCATCGGCGTCGAGGTGTGGCCGGTCAACACGGTCCACTTCAGCAACCACAC
>CAYRLV010000281.1:0-5446 GCA_964425155.1 uncultured Ornithinicoccus sp.
GCGTCGGCGACCAGCAGCGGCACGTGCGCCGACCCCTCATACGGGCGTGCCTTGAGGAACATGTCGTGGTCGCCCATCAGCTCGCCGTGATCGGACGTGAACGCGATGACGGTGTCGTCGGCGAGGCCGAGCTCGAGCAGCACCTCGCGCAGCCGCCCCACCTGCAGGTCGAGCTGGCTCATCAGGCCGTAGTAGCCGGCGCGCGCCCGTCGCAACGACCGCGCAGCAACCCGCCCGTATGAGGTGAGTGCGCTGCCGTCCGTGCGGAACTCGTCCCAGTGGTGCTCCCAGTCGCCGCGCAACGGTGGCTCGTCGGGGAGCTCGTCGTACATGTCGAACGCCCACTGCGGCGGGTCGTAGGGCGGGTGCGGTCGGTGGAAGGACAGGTAGAGGAAGAACGGCGCGGTCGGGTCACGCCGGTGCAGCCACTCGATCGCCTGGCTGCCGAGCCACGCCGTCGGGTGCAGCCGCTCGTCCTTGTCCCACGGCCGGGCGACCATCGAGTTGCAGTGCACGCCGTGGTCGAAGTAGTCGGCGTCCGGCGGCTGGCCGGGCTGGCGACGCAGCCACGGCACGTAGTCGTCGAAGAACTCGAACTGGCGCCGGTGCTCGCGCCGCGCGTGGTGCAGGAATCCGTCGTGCAGGATCACGTCGTCGAAGCCGGTGCGCGACCGCTCCGGCCACACGTGCATCTTGCCGATCGCCTGCGTCTGGTAGCCGGCCCGGCGGAACTCCCGCTGCATCGTCACCGGGTGGGCGACGTCGAAGGGCACGCCCTCCTCGTAGCCGACCCGGCCGTGCCGCTCCTGCGACTGCCCGGTGAACAGCGCGACCCGGGCGGGGACGCAGGTGGGCGTCGCGGAGTAGGCGCGGCTGAACCGGGTGCCGTCCCTGGCGAGCTCGTCCAGGTATGGCGTCTGGACCTGCGGGTGCCCGGCCGCGGACAGGCAGTCCCCTCGCCACTCGTCGACGCAGATGAGGATGACGTGGGGACGGTTCGCCGTGGTCATCTCGCCTCCGTGGGGTCGGCCGCGACGCGAAAACCGGTGTGCCCCAACGAGGAGTCGGGGCTGGTGGCGGTGCGGGCCGCCACCCGGTAGCGGTTGCAGTAGGAATCGTGGCACAGGTAGGAGCCGCCCCGGACGACCCGCGCGGCACCGTCCGGCGGCCCCTGCGGGTCGATCCGGGTGGCCGCGCTCGGCTCCACGTGCCAGGTCGCGGACCAGCGGTCGGCGGTCCACTCCCACACGTTGCCGACCATCTGGTGCAGCCCGAAACCGTTGGGCGCGAACGCGTCCGCCGGTGCGGTCGCGACGTGGCCGTCCTCGGCGGTGTTGCGCTGCGGGAAGTCTCCCTGCCAGATGTTGGCGCGGTGCTCGCCGTCCGGCAGCACGTCGTCGCCCCAGGGGTAGGTCGCCCGGTCGAGGCCGCCCCGCGCCGCCTTCTCCCACTCCGCCTCGGTCGGCAGCCGCCCGCCGACCCAGGCGGCGTAGGCGGTGGCGTCGTGCCAGGAGACGTGCACGACGGGGTGGTCGGCGAGGCCGTCCAGGTCGGACCCGGGACCGAACGGGTGGTCCCAGGTCGCGTGCCGCACGCCGCGCCACCAGGGGGCGCCGGGCACCCGGTCGCGCAGCACGTGCTTGCGCGCCCTGGCGTGCACGAGGTCGGCGAACACGTAGGACCAGCCGAGGCGTTCGGCGTCGGTGACGTGTCCGGTGGCGGCCACGAAGTCGGCGAACTGCGCGTTGGTGACGCAGGTGCGGGCGAGGCGGAACGCGCCGACCTGGACCCGGCGGACCGGGCCCTCGCCGTCCGCGGCGTGCGCGTCGGGGGCCTCGCTGCCCATCCGGAACCGGCCGCCGGGGATCGTCACGAGCTCGCTCGCCCGGAGGCGCGGCTCCGTGCGCTGGTCGGGAGGGTGCGACACCGGCCGAGCGTCGTCGGCGACGCCGCCTCCCCGGCCGGGTGCGCAGCAGGCGGTCATGCCGTGTCGTCACCGTCCATCGCGACCGGGCCGAGGTCGGGCTCGTCGCGCAGCTCGAGCGGTCCTCCGGTCGTCTCCATCTCCAGCACCCACACGGTGTTGACGCCCTCGTGCCAGAGCGGAGCCGGGGCATACAGCGTGCGTTGCGGGCCGACCTGCCAGTAGCGGCCGAGCAGGAAGCCGCCCAGCCAGACGAAGCCCTTGCCCCAGCCGGGCAGCGCGAGGAACCCGTCAGCCGGCTCCGGGATGGCGATCTCGGCGCGGTGCAACCCCGGACCGCCCGTCGGGCCGCCTCCCGGCCGAGGCGTCAGTCCGCCTTGGGCGCGAGCGTCCTCGAGGCCCGCCACCACCTGCATGAAGCCCGGGGTGTCGAGCTGCAGCGGCTCGCTCGTCCACCCGTGGATCCATCTGCGGCCCAACCGGATCCCGCCGGTGATGCCCTTGCACTCCCCCATCTCGGTGCCGTAGTTGACCCGGCCCTGGTTCTCCACGAACAGGTCGAGCCGGACCACCCCGCCCGTGCCGCGCAGGGTGAGGCTCGCGCCGGCGTCGTTGCCGTCCAGCACGCCGAGCAGCGCCCCGTCGGCCAGCACCGTCGCGCGGTCGTGCAGCCCGACGACCGACAGCTCGTGCGCGCCCTCCGGCACGCGCACCGACCCCCGGTGGTGGACCAGCCCGTGGTCCTGGCCCAGTTGCTCCATGGTGAGCGGCATGGGGGTGCTCTGCCCGACCCCCAGCCGGTCGACGACGTCGAGCAGCGTCGGCCCGACGGCCAGGTCCACCGCTTGGGGCGCGAGCCTCGGCAGGTCGGGCAGGTCTGTGAGGGAAGGGAGTTCGCGGCTTTGGCCGATGACCTCGCGGTAGGCGTGGAACTTGTCGGTGAGCTCTCCGGCCTCCCCCACCGGCGCGTCGTAGTCGTAGCTGGTGACCGTCGGCTGGTGCCGCCCCTCGGCGACGTTGGCGCCGCTCCACAGCCCCACGTTGGTGCCACCGTGCGCCATGTAGAGGTTGACGCTGGCACCCGCGTCGAGCAGCTCGCCCAGCACGCCCGCCGCCGACTCGACCGGGCGCACGTGGTGCTGCTCGCCCCAGTGGTCGAACCACCCGTTCCAGTACTCCATGCACATCTGCGGCCCCGCCGGCTGGGCCGCCCGCAGCACCGACAGCGACTCGCCCACCCGGGAGCCGAAGTTCGCCGTGGCCAGCGCCCCCGGCACGCTCCCGGAGGCCAGCATGTCCGGCGTCGGACCGTCGGAGGTGACCAGCAGCACGTCGACCCCGCGCGCCACCAGC
This sequence comes from uncultured Ornithinicoccus sp., assembly GCA_964425155.1. GTDB lineage: Bacteria > Actinomycetota > Actinomycetes > Actinomycetales > Dermatophilaceae > Segeticoccus. Next base: position 3,278 of record CAYRLV010000281.1, read on the forward strand.
CCGGCGCGCAGGTGCTCGAGGTACTCCGCGTCGTCGCCGAAGCTGCCGTACTCGTTCTCCACCTGCACCGCCACGACGGGGCCACCGCGCGTCGCCAACAGCGGGACCACGTGGGGCAGCAGCGCGTCGAACCACGCGTCGACCGCCGCGAGGTATGAGGGGTCGCTGGTCCGGAGCGTCCGTGCGCCGCCGGGCAGCACACCGTCCTCGAGCAGCCACGCCGGCAGCCCGCCGAAGTCCCACTCGGCGCAGATGTACGGGCCTGGTCGCAGGATCACGTCCAGCCCGGCCGCGCCCGCGAGCTCGAGGAACCGCGGCAGGTCGTTCCACCCGCTGAAGTGGCGCCGACCGCGACGTCGCTCGTGGACGTTCCACGCGACATACGTCTCGATCGTGTTGAGCCCCAGGGCTCGCAGCCGTGCGAGCCGGTCTGCCCACAGCGCCGGGTGGACCCGGAAGTAGTGGATCGCGCCGGAGACGATCTGGTGTGGCCTGCCGTCCCGGACGAACCGGTCGCCCTCGATCGCCAGCGGGGTGGACACGGGTGGCTCCTCGGGTCGGTCGGGGCAGGAGGCCGGCCGGTTCAGCCGGCCGGCGCGACAGCCACCACCGTATGACGTGTGGTCGTCACACCGGGGAAGGCTCCCGCTGCCGGTCCTCCTGACCCGAGCCGGACGGGCCGTCGGCCGCGGGTGCGCGGCGCATGTGCGCGGGGCGCTCGAAGAGCAGGGCGGCGACGAGGCCGACGACGAGGACGGCGGCCGGCAGCAGCAGCGAGTTGGCCATCGCCTGCGAGAAGCCGTCGTGCAGCGCCGCGGGCAGCGGCCCGGTGCCCGCGCTGGCCTCGGCGGAGCCGCCCCCGGGCATCGCCGGGAGGTGGGACGCGAGCTGCGACTCCATCAGCACCCCGATCGCCGCGCTGCCGAGCACCGCACCGAACTGGCGCGTGGTGTTGTAGACGCCCGAGCCGGCGCCGGCCTGGCTCATCGGCAGGTTGCGGGTCGCCGTCGTCGACAGCGGGGACCACATGAAGCCGTTGGCCACGCCGAGCAGCGCGATCGGCAGCAGCAGCTGCCAGATCGGCACGTCCGGGCTGATGATCAGGGCCAGCCACAGCAGGGCCACCGGGAACGCCGCGAGGCCGAGCCCGGCGATGTAGCGGGGGTGGAACCGGTCGGCCAGCTGCCCGACGAAGGGCGCGAGGACGCCGGAGATCACCGCCATCGGCACCAGCAGCAGCGCCGACTTGGTGGGGCTCAGCCCGCGCACGCTCTGCGCGTAGATCATCAGCGGGAAGGACATCGCGGTGATGGCGAAGCCGACCGTGGTGATGGAGATGTTGGCGATCGAGAAGTTGCGGTCGGCGAACAGGCTGAGCGGCACCAGCGGCTCCTGGCGGTTGCGGCTCTGCCACACCACGAAGACGACCAGCACCGCGACGCCGACCCCGATCAGCGACCAGACCGAGATCGGGCCGGTGATGGTCCCCCAGTCGTAGTTCTGCCCCTCCTGGATGCCGAAGACCAGGCAGAACAGGCCGATCGCGGACAGCACCACGCCGGGGATGTCGAACCGGTGGCTGTGCGTCGGGAGCACCGGGACCAGCAGGACCGCCAGCACGAAGCCGACCACGCCGACCGGCACGTTGATGAAGAAGATCCACTCCCAGCCGAGACCGTCGATGAGCACGCCGCCCAGGATCGGGCCGACCAGGGTGGCCACGCCGGCGACCGCGCCCCACAGGCCCATCGCCTGACCGCGCTTGGTCGCCGGGAAGGTGCGGGTGATCACGGCCATCGTCTGCGGCGTCATCATCGCCGCGCCGAAACCCTGGAACACCCGGGCGGTGACCAGGTGGTCGATGCTCCCGACCAGGCCGCACCACAATGAGCTGAGCGTGAAGACCGCCAAACCGGCCAGGTAGAGGTTCTTGGGACCGAAGCGGTCGCCGAGCCGGCCCGTGATCAGGAGCGGCACCGCATACGCGAGCAGGTAGGCACTGGTGACCCAGACGACGGAGTTCACGTCCGCGTCCAGGTCCTGCATGATCGCCGGCGTCGCCACCGACACGATCGTGCTGTCCACGAGGATCATGAAGAAGCCCAGGCACAGCGCCCAGAGTGCGGGCCAGGGGCTGGCGGGCGCCTCGTGCCGGCCGCCCTCGTGCCG
>CAYRLV010000282.1:0-5399 GCA_964425155.1 uncultured Ornithinicoccus sp.
ACCGACTGGGTCCGCACCGTGTGCTTCCCATCCTCGTGGGCTCAGAGCCTGGGGTTCAACACCGTGGGAGCGGACTGCTGTACGTGGTCGTGCTCGGCGTCGCGACGTAGTAGTCCGTGACGTAGCCGCCGGCAACCAGGTGGTCCCACACTCGTGTCGTACCGACACGTGAGCCTGGCCGCTGACAGGTCACCCAAGCCAGAGCGCCTGGGGCAAAGGAGGCGACCACCGGATAGGAGACGCCGGGCCCGCTGCGCTTGTTGACACCCGTCGGAGAGGTCACCTGATACGGATAGCGGCAGCGTGGGACTCCCTTGCTGTAGGTGGTTTTCGAAGGTGTGCTCACGTAGAAGTCGGTGACGTAGGCGCCGGTCGTGAGCTTGTCCCAGACAGCGGTGGTGCGCACCTTGCTCCCCGGGGTTTGGCAGACCACCGGGAGCGCTCCCCCCACGGGATGGGTTTCCACGACGGGCGACGACGTCGTCGGTCCGCTGCGGCCGTTGAGAGGCAGCGAGCTGGTCACGCGGTAGGAACGGGCTACGGCAGCCACGGGGGCCCTCACGCTGTCGCTGTCGATGTTGATCGATACGCCCCCGTGGGTCTCGACGTGGTCGCCCAAGTACTGCTTTGCGCGCTGGACGTTGGACCACTTGCTGTCCGAGATGCCGGCCCAGGCCTTGAGCGACGGGTTGCCGTCCCAGCGGGCGATCCACAATGCGTCCGGCCGGGCATACGACGCCGACGAGTACACCGCGGAGAGGTGCCGGGCGCCGGACGAGAGGTTGGCGTAGACACCGGAGACGTAACCGCGCTGGTGCAGGCGCTGGGTCCACCCGGACACATAGTTCAGCACCGCGAGCCTGCACCCGTTGTCCGTGGTCGAATAGTGCTCGATGTCGTTGTAGAGGGCGCTGCCCGGCAGCATGCCCAAGGCGGTCGCCTGGGCGACCGCATCACTGGCAGCATTCCTGCCTTGGCCCCGGGCCGTCCCTGGGTCGCGGCTGATCTTGGGGTCTTGTGGCCGCGCGCCGCACGGCGGCTGAAGACCTTTGTAGATCGGAAGAATCCGCCAGCCCAGCGAGGTCACTCGAGACACCCAACCTCGGGTCAGGTTGTCCTGTGGACAGGTGCGGCTGGAACCACCGATGTAGGCACCCACCCCGCGGTAGGGAGAACTGCGCCAAGCGGCCATGGCGGCGAGGGAGGGAGCAGCGCAGGTGTCCATCGCGAGTCCGTGGTACGTCTGTGCGCTAGCTGCTCTGGGGTAGCTCACCGGTGGTGGCGCATCGACAGCAGCCGCCGTGCCTCCACACAGACCTGTCGCGATGACGAGTGCTGGCACGAACGACCGGACGCGAGACATGGGATGTCCTCTCGGGTGGCGAGGCCGGCGGCTCCGCGGCACGCTGCGGTGCCCACGGTGAACGGCGTGGAGCTGACCGTGCCTGGTTGCGCCCTCCCATGTCACTCTCCCCTCGTCTTCCCTGACAGGGTCTTTGGTCCCCCGATCCGCCGTCGCCATGCTGCTGCCCAGGACGCTCGAAGGTTGCGGGACCAAGGGCCCGGGCAGCCCCGATCATTCCGCGCCACAGTCGGAGTTGCCTAGCGAAGGAGACACCATGAACCTCTCGTCGATGCACCAACCACCCGTCGTCGTGGGGTACGGCCATCCAGGAACGGACAGTGACGCCGCACTGGAATGGGCGGCGACCGAGGCCGACCACCGCCGCTTGCCCCTGCGCGTTCTTCACGCGTACTCCGGGATCGTGGACTACCCTTGGCGGTCCGGATACCCGGTGTCCGACCGGGAGATTGCGCGAGCGCAGGAGTCGTTGCGACTTGCGGCGCTGAGAATGCTGGGCGAAGCCGAGAAGCAGGTCCACCAGACGCACCCGGACCTGAACGTCAGCATCACTGCGGTCGGCGAGAGCGCCGCCGCCTGTCTGGTCTCTGCGTCGGCGGAAGCGGCGCTGACGGTGGTCGGGCATGGGCGGCACCCGGTGGCCGGCGCCATGGGGTCCACGGCTGCCGCCGTGGCTGCGCACGGGCAGTCACCGGTTGTCGTCGTGCCGAATCTGGGGCCGAGCGACCGCGCCGGGGACGCCGCGGACTCACGCTTCGCCGGGGCGATCGTGGTCGGGCTGGACGACTCGGCTGAGTGCGAGGACGCCTTGACCTTTGCCTTCGAGCAGGCGTCGCGTGACCATGCTCTTCTCGTGCCCCTGCACGCCTTCTGGATTGACCCGTTGTTCCTACCCACTGGGAGGCCCACGGATTGGGACACGCTGGATGCCGCGGCCCAATCCTCCGTCGACGGCCTCGTGGCCCGATGGGCGCTCCACTTCCCAGAGGTCAAGACGGCGCCCGAGGTGGCGCGAATGCGGCCGGCCGACGCACTACTGGAGGCGAGCCGCAGCGCCCGGCTCGTTGTCGTCGGCAGCCGGGGGCGCGGAGGTTTCACGAGCCTCTTGCTCGGCTCGGTGAGTCGCAAGGTCCTACATCGATCGCACTGCCCGGTCGTCGTGGTCCGGCGGGGGGGTGCGTCCGGAGTGTCGCAGCGCGGGTAACGGGCCCAGCGGCCCCAGCGAGGTCCTCATCGCGCGATGAGGACCTCGCTGCGCGCTCGTTCGACTACCGCCTGGCCCACCGACCCGCGCGCCATGCTGGTGAGGGTGCTGCGATCGTGCGCACCGATCACCACAAGGCCGTCGATCGTTGCGCGGTCGAGGAGCGCCTGGACGGGGTCACCGGTCACGATGTGTGCCCGGTAGGTGACGCCGTCCACGGACCCATGTCCGGGCAGACGATCCGCGATCCAGGTCCAGACCTCCTGCTCGATGTTGCGCTCGCCTCCCGTGGTCCCCGTGTCGAGCGTCCTGAGCGGGGAGCTGTGGACGTGGCGACTGCCAGTTGATCGATGCGGCTGCGCATGGACCACGACCAGGGGGGCGTGTCGGCGTCGCGCCTCCGCCGCCGCGATGGTGAGCGTCGGGTCGAGCGCTGGGCGCTTGACCCCCACGACCACCCCCCCGGTCGGAAGAGACGTGGCACCGGGAGGAGAGTCTTGGGCCAGCAGCACCGGGCAATCGATGACCTTCGTCAGCTCCAGACTCGCGGATCCCAGGGTGAGCGCGCGTCTTCCACCACGCCCGCGTCGGCCCAGCACCAGCAAAGAAGCTGACCGCGCAAGGTCGGAGCCCTTGAGCTCGTTCACTCCGGCGACAACACGAACGGTTGGCTTCAGGTCCGGCCAGCGCCCCTGCAGGCCAGCCCAGGTGGCCATGATGCCTTCCGTGGCCTGACGCGTCGCCGCCTTCTCCGCGCGGATGAGCTCACCGAGGGACCCGCCCGTGTCTAGCATCCGCGTCACCGCGATGACCGCCAGCGAGCCACCTCGAGCCGCCGCCTCGCGTGCCGCCGCGCGAAGAGCAAGGTTGCCGCCTCGTGAACCGTCGTAGCCCACAACCACCGGCCCCGGAGCACCACGGACCGCACGCACCGCTCAGACTCCGTCAGACGAGTGCCGCGCGGGGACGAAAGCCCGGCCGGTGACGCGGTGCGGCTCGATCACCACGAACCACGGCTTGTCGCCCGGGTGCCAGGTTGCCAACGGAAGGCGCTGCACGTGCATCAGCTCCCACGGTTCGCGCGCCTTCCTGGCCCGTCCTCGCACGATGACGCTCCACAGTTCCCCCGAATGTTCGTCCCAACCGTCCACCTCAAAGGCGACTACCTCCCCGTACGTCCCTGGCACCTTGCGCCCCGAGCCGGTGCGGTACAGGATCGTCTCGCTGTTCACGAGGTAATTGACCGGCACGATGTCGGGGGCACGATCGAGCACCACGGCCAGGCGACCCGTCGACTGCATCCGTAACCGTTCCCAGCACTCGGCGACGTCGAGCTCACGAGTGCGCGGCGGCGTCGTCGGAGGGGGATCCTGGCCGAGCGTGGACGGGTCGTTGACTGGTGTGTTGTGGTCCAAGGTTTCCATGAGTCCGAGACTGTCTGGGTCCTGGGCCCGCGGACAGGGCTGAAAGTCCCGTGCATCGGCACCTGCCGACGTGCATGCTGAGGCGTGCCCTCAGGAAAGGAGGACAGTCATGCGGCGTGCAACGGGACGGGAGGTGGCCGGGGCCATCGAACGCGCCTGCCCGGATGGCCGTGCCCTGCGGGTAGTCGCCGGGGGCAACGACTGCCCCCCATGGGCGCTGCTGCGCCAGTTATCAGACTGTCACGCCGCACGCGCCATCGAACTGTTCATGCTGAACGCACCCATCGGTGTTCCGGACCACGCCCGAATCATCCCCGTGACGCCGTTCGCAGGCCCCGGCATGCGACACAACCCGCGACTGCGCTACATGCCTGCGCGGCTCGTGCACGTGCCACGCCAACTGAAGGTTGCCTTCGTCCCGGATCTGGTGCTGGTCACCGTCGCCCCGCCCTGGAACGGCAGACTCTCGATGGGGCTGGAGGTCAATGTGCTTCCGGCTGCCCTGGAGAGCTGCCGGGCAGGTGGGGGCACGATCCTCGCAGAAGTGGACCCGGACATGCCGTTCACGCTGGGCGATGGAGAGCTCGCCTTCGATGCCGTGGACCTGGTATGGAGCCCCGGACACGAGGCGTCCACGGCATCCCCAGCCGAGCGCAAGGTCGCGCCGGACTTGCGGGTCATCGGCGAGCGGGTTGCTGCCCGAGTCACGTCAGGGTCGACGCTGCAGATGGGCATCGGCGCGGTGCCTGACGCCGTCATACCCGACCTGCGGCACCACCGTAGGCTCGGCGTCTGGACCGAGCTCTTGTCTGAAGGCACCCTCGAGCTGCACCGTGCTGGGGCACTGGACACGTCACGACCCGTGGTTGCTTCCTTCGCCCTGGGAGGTCCGAGCTTGCGGGCCTGGGTGCATCGGAACCCTGCGGTGCAGTTCCTCCGCACCGAGACCGTCAACGATCCGACCCGGATCGCCCAGAACCCAGCCATGTGCAGCATCAACAGCGCGCTGACCGTGGACCTGTACGACCAAGCCAACGCCAGTCACATCGGGTCCAGGTTGCACTCAGGCCTGGGCGGGCAGTGCGACTTCGTCACAGGCGCCATGCAATCCGAGGGTGGGCAAGCCCTGCTGGCGCTCAGATCCTGGCATCCCAAGGCCGAAGCGTCATCGATCGTCCCCTTGCTCGAGGGCCCCGTGACGTCGTTCCAACACACGGCTGTCATCACCGAGCAGGGAACCGCCGAGCTGTTCGGCCGTGACGCGGCAACCCAAGCAGACCACCTGATCCACCAGGCGGCGCACCCGTGCGTGCGAGAGGAGCTGGGCGACGAAGCCCAGGGACTGGGCCTCGCCTAGCCGCGGGGTCGATGTCGCGCGTTTCGAACGGACTCGGACCCATCCTGCGGC
>CAYRLV010000283.1:0-5390 GCA_964425155.1 uncultured Ornithinicoccus sp.
CTACCCGCTGCTCACCGAGGACGGCGAAGGCACGGCGACGGCCGCCTCGGCCTGAGCCGGCCCCGTCTGGCGAAGCTGCTTCACGCCGGCTGAAGGCACGCCAGCATCTCCTGCTGGTGCCGGAGGCCGACAGAGCCACCGCTACCGCGAGGACGGCGAGCGCCAGCACGATGGTCAGGTCCCTGACCTCCTCGGGGTCCTCGAGTGGCATCCCTGCGAGGTGGGGGCCAGCGCCCGTGGCAGCGATGCCGGCGCAGAGCGGCATGTGGATGCGCAGGCGCTGCCCTGCGTGAGCACCGGCACCAACTGCGGAGATTGGTGGGCCGCCCGTCCCCACGGCAGCACCCCCGACCATCCGCGCCAGTCCGTCGGCTCCCCCGCCGTCCGCCGGGCGAGTCGCTCTCACCCGGGTGCGGCACCGTCATACGTCCTCCGGCAGCGCCGACCGGACGTCGTCGGCGTCGGCCACGTGGACGCCGATCGCGGCGAGGTCGGCGAGGCGTTCGTCGCTCACCTGCGACACTGCGTCGCGCACCAGGACGGTGCGCAGGTCGCGCTGGCTCGCGTCAATCAGCGCGGCCCGTGGGCAGTTGGGCAGGTTGCAGCCGGCCACCACGACGGTGTCGCAGCCCTCCCGCTCCAGCCAACCCTCGAGGTCGGTGCGGTGGAAGGCACTCCAGCGGGGCTTGAACAAGACCACTTCGCGGGCACCGACCTGCTGGAACTGCCCGGACAGCAACAGATCCGGTTGAAGGCGGGTCGGCGCCGCGAGGAGCCCTTCCGGGAGTTCGGCCCCCTCCGAGCCGGGGGCCACGATGCTCGCCCCCTGCTCGATCGCCTGCCGTCGCACCAGGTCGACGTCGGATCCGCCGGGTCGGTAGAGCCGCACCAGGTGCGCGATCGGCCGCCCGCCCTCGCGGAACGCGGTCGCGAGGGCCATCGCCTCGGGGAGAATCTGCGACGTCCCCGGCACCGTGGCCGCCCCGCCGTCCAGAAAGTCTCGTTGCAGGTCGATCAGCAGCAGTGCCGCCCGGTCCCAGTGCGGATCGGTGTAGTGGCTCATGTCGTCATTGTCGTGGGAGCGCCCCGATCACCGTTCCCAAGGGTTACTAGGCCAAGTCATAAGTGGTAACTTATGTCCCATGCCACAGCAGCTGGATGCCTGGGCGGCGGTCGCGGACCCGCGTCGCCGGCAGATTCTCGAACTGCTCGCGCAGCAACCACGGTCGGTGGCTGACCTCAGCCGGGAGCTGCCGGTCAGCCAGCCAGCGATCTCGCAACACCTCAAGGTGCTGCGCGAGGCCGAGTTGGTCGACTTCAGACCCACCGGCGCGCAGCACATCTACCAGGTTCGGCCGGACGGATTGGCTGCTCTGCGAGCCGAGCTCGACCGGTTCTGGTCCACGGCCCTTGCCAACTTCAAACGTCTGGCGGACCACGAGGCCGCCGCAACGAAAGGACAGCAACCATGACCACGTCAACTGACACGAGCGTCTGCCTGGACGTCGTCGTCGACCTCTCCCCCGAGCGCGCCTTCGGACTGTTCACCGAGCAGTTCGACCGCATCAAGCCGCACGAGCACAACCTGATGGAGGGACCGATCGCCGAGACCGTGTTCGAGACCCACGTCGGTGGCTTCGTCTACGACCGGGCCGAGGACGGCTCGATCTGCCGCTGGTCACGGGTGCTGGCTTTCGAACCACCGCGGCGGTTCGTCATCAGCTGGGACATCTCGCCGCAGTGGCAGCTCGAGACCGACCCCGAGCGCTGCAGCGAGATCGAGGTGCAGTTTCTCCCCGAGGGGACGGGCACGCGGGTGCAGTTGGAGCACCGTCACCTCGAGCGGCACGGCGAGGGCTGGGAGAGCGAGCGCGACGGCGTCGCCGGACCTGGCGGCTGGCCGTTGTACCTCCAACGCTTCACCGATCTGGCGGCAACGAGCTGACCGGGGAAGATCCGCGAATCTCGTTGGCGTTCAAGGGTTGTAGTCCCCTGTCGGACCAGCTATAATCGAACACATGATCGAGCAGCCGAAGAGCCCGGCCTTGGAGCCGGATGCCCCCACGGCCGCGTCTCTCCGGGGACTGCTCGACTCGTTCGCGGTCGACGACACCGATCAGCTCGCCCCTGACGAGCTGGTCGACCAGCTGACCGCACTGGAGGCGGTCAAGTCTGCCGCGGCCGCGCGGCAGGCACGGCTCGCGGTCGCCCTGGACCGGCGACAACGACAGGCCGAGGCCGAGCAGGGCGTGCCGAGCGAACGGCGCGGCCGCGGCGTGGCCGGACAGGTCGCCCTGGCTCGGCACGAGTCTCCCTTCCGTGGCCGCGCGCACCTGGGCCTGGCCAAGGCTCTTCTCCTGGAGATGCCTGCCACCCTGGCCGCCTTGACGGCGGGCCAGATCAGTGAGTGGCGCGCGATGATCATGGTCCGCGAGACGGCAACCCTGTCCCGGGCCGACCGGGCCGAGGTCGACGCTCAGCTGGCGCCGCGGCTTTCCGGCTGGGGAGACCAGCAGGTCGCCGCCGAGGCCAAGTCCCTGGGCTATCGACTCGACCCGTCGTCCGCCGTGCGGCGCGTGCGTGGAGCACGAGGCGACCGGCGCGTCACCATCCGTCCGGCGCCCGACACGATGACCCGCCTGTGCGCCTTCCTGCCGGTCGAGCAGGGCGTCGCGGTCCACGCCGCCCTGACCCGGCTGGCCGATCGAGCCAAGCAGGCCGGCGACGCCCGGTCTCGAGGGCAGATCATGGCCGACGAGCTGGTCGCCCGGGTCACCGGGCAGGACCGCGCCGATGAGGTGCCGCTCACGGTCAACCTGGTCATGGGCCACGAGGCACTCTTCGGTCCCGACGACCACCCCGCTCACCTCGATGGTTTTGGTCCGGTCCCGGCATCCACCGCGCGGCAGCTGATCCGCGACAGCGCGGCCGGAGTGTGGGTCCGCAGACTCTTCACCCGGCCTGATGACACGGAGCTGGCCGCCGTCGAGAGCCGTTCCCGCGCCTTCCCGGCCGCGCTGCGCGACCTCATCGTCTTCCGTGACCGCACCTGCCGCACTCCCTGGTGTGACGCGCTGATCCGCCACAGCGACCACGTCGTCGACCACGCCGACGGAGGCCCCACCAGCCTCGACAACGGGCAGGGTCTCTGCGAGGCCTGCAACTACGCCAAGTCCCAACCAGGCTGGAGCGCGGAGGTGACCTGGCTCGACCCCGAGCGCGCCGGCCCGGCCCGGCGGCACACCATCCGGCTGATCACACCGACGGGCCACACCTATACGTCGGCCGCACCGGATCCGCCGGGATCCTCCTGCCGACCTCCCGACCGACCAGCTGGACCCGCACCTCGACCCAGCCGGCTCGAGGCACACCTGCTACAACTCCTCGCAGCCTGACGCCGTCACGGATGCCGGCCGGTCCCCAACCGCCACAGCGCGACGAGGACCGCGATGGCGCTCCCCGCCAGTCCGATGCCGAGCAGCACGTGGGCGAGCAGGTCCCAGTTGAGCCCGCTGGGGAAGTCAAACGGGTAAACGGTCCACAACCGCCACATCGCCGCGATGCCCACTGCCGTGGACACGATGTCGCCGATGTTGCGCACCCAGGCAAGGTCTGCCACGAGATAGACGAGGTTCGCGGCGATGCCGACGAACAGCGCCAGGTTGATGACCGGGACGACGTCGTTCATCTGCTGCGTCAGGAAGGGCAGGATGTCCCAGCCGGGCCGGATGTTGATGAGGAAGAGCAGGACGCCGTTGATGACTACAGCACTGACGTAGCCGGACCGGCGGATTGTCGCTCCGCGTCCCGGCGTGTCGAGCGTGGTCATGGTGAGACCTCCTTGTACCCACCTCAAACCGTGCTCCAGTCGCTGTCCTCGCGGCAGCGGCGAAGGTCCCATGTGTGCCGAGTGCGGCCCGGATGGTCAGAGCCAGTCCTTGCGCTTGAACAACGCATACAGCAGCAGGCCGAGTCCCATGATGGTCACGGTGCTGGCCACGAAGCCCGAGGCTCGACCGAAGCCCGGATAGGGCACATTCATGCCGAACCACCCGGTGACCGCCGTCGGGATCGCGATGATCGCCGCCCAACCCGTCAGCTTCTTCATCACGATGTTGAGGCGGGCGTCCTGCAACGAGAGGTTGGTCTCGAAGACGGTGGTGATCATGTCCCGCAGCGACTCGGTCCACTCCGACGCTCGCAGCACGTGGTCGTAGAGATCAGTGAAGTAGCCGTCCAACTCGCTGGCACCTTGACCGTGTTCGGAACGATGACGCAACACGGTGGCGACCACCTCGCGCATCGGGAGGATGACGCGACGCAGTTCGACCAGCTCCTTGCGAATCCGGTAGGTGCTGGTCTCTAAGTGACGAGCGCTGGGCCGCTCCTCGAACAGGATGTCCTCGAGGCCTTCGATCATCTGGTCCAGCTGCTGGATCGTGTCGAAGTGGCTGTCGACCACAACATCGAGCAGGCCGAACACCATCGCGCCGACGCCGTACCGGAACAAGTCGAGGTCCTCCTCCCACCTTCGCTCGACCACGGCCATGTCGAAGCCCGCCTGCCTTCGAACGGTGACAAGCCCCCTGGGAAGCACGAGAACGACGACTCTTCCGAGCTCCAGTCGGCTCAGTCGGCCCGCAGGTTCCGCCTCGCGCAGCCTGGTGCTGTACACCGTCAGAGTGGAGTGTGAGGCGTGGATCGTTGCCTTGGGCCGTCCATGCCCGACGGGCGCCCCCTCCACGTCATGGCTGTCGAGGGCGAGCACATCCGTCAGTCGTTGCAGCACCCGGTGGTCCGGGGCGCAGAGGTCCACCCAGACGAGCGCGTCCGGGTCAGCCAGCCGCTCCGGCACGTCCGTGAGCGGAAAGCCCTCCGCCGTGAGCTTCCCGCAGCGCCACTGCTTCGTCGTCACCCCGTCCTCTGGATCCATCACGGCCTCAGTTCGGCGGCTGCTGAAGCTGTGTGTCGGGTTGCCGTTCGCCGACGTCGACCGACTCAAGCATCCTGCCCTCCCGACTCACCGGTCCGAGGCCACCACCATGCAGCTGCTGGGGACGGAGCGGGAGGGTCCAAGGTCCCTCACGTCGGACGCGGACCGAGAACGACTTCGGGACTCTTGGCAGGGCCGGGCCCGGATGGCCGAGTTGAGGCAGTTGCTCCCATTCGCGCCACCATGGATCCGGCAGTGGCATCCTCGCCGGCATGACCGAATTCAAGAATCAGGATCTGCAGAAGGCGACGTTCGTCGATGTGGACCTCCGCAAGGCGCGCTTCGTCGAGTCCGTGCTGACAGGGGTCGTCATGCGCGGGGTCGATGTGAGCGGTGTCGACCTCGACGCCCCCTGGCTCGAGGACGACAGTTCGCTGCTCGTCAACGGCGTCGACGT
>CAYRLV010000284.1:0-5378 GCA_964425155.1 uncultured Ornithinicoccus sp.
ACGCGCGCCGGCATCGGCCGCGCGCGGGGCAAGTACGGGAGGGACGAGTTCGTCAAAAAGAACCTCAGCCGCTTCAGCCCGTGATGTCCGTGGTGCTGGGCGCCTCGCGCGCCCAGCACGCCATACCGTCCGTCGTCGCCCCACGGGGTGACAGCACCTCCGAGAATCCTGCGGGAGCACGTCGTGTCACCATCACCGACCACCTCGGCCGGCCACCTGATCGTCCAGTCCCTCGCCGCGCACGGCGTCCGTCGTGTCTACTGCGTGCCGGGGGAGAGCTATCTCGACGTCCTGGACGGGCTGCACGACTCGCCCATCCAGGCGGTGGTGTGCCGCCACGAGGGCGGCGCGGCCTACATGGCCGAGGCGGAGGGCAAACTCTCCGACGTGCCGGGGGTCGCCATGGTGACCCGTGGGCCCGGGGCCGCCAACGCATTCGTGGCGATGCACACGGCCTGGCAGGACTCGACGCCGATGGTGCTCTTCGTCGGACTCGTCCCGGTCGGTGATCGTGACCGGGAGTCATTCCAAGAGTTCGACATTCGCGCCTGGTTCGGCACGACCGCCAAGGGGGTGCTGGTGCTCGACCAGCCGGAACGCGCGTCGGAGACGGTGGCGCAGGCGTTCCACGCCGCCTCGAGCGGTCGTCCCGGGCCGGTCGTCGTGGGCCTGCCCGAGGACGTCCTCGTCGAGCTCGTGGAGCCGACGGTCCACCCGCGGATCCCGGTGAGCGGTGGGGCAGTCGGGCGCGACGACGCGCGGCTGCTGCACGACGCGCTGACGCACGCGCGCCGACCCCTCGTGGTCACCGGCGGCAACGACTGGGACCAGACGTCGGCCACCGCCCTGACCGGGTGGCTGGAGTCGCACCACGTGCCTGCCCTGAGCGACTGGCGTGCGGGCGGTGTCGTCTCGGTCGACAGCCCCGCGTATGCGGGGTGGCTGGGTTACGGGCGCGACGAGGCCGCCGCCGGGCTGCTCCAGGACGCCGACGTGCTGGTGGTCATCGGGACCGTCCTCGGCGACGTGCTCACCGACGGCTACACCCTGCGCCAGGACCTCGCCGCGACCACCATCGTGGTCAACATCGACACCTCCCTGCGTGGCCACTCGGGTGCCGTCACGCATCAGATCGTCGCAAGTCCAAGGGAATTCGTCGCAGCGCTCGACACGCTCGACGTGGCGTCGCGGCCCGACTGGGAGGAGTGGGCCACCGCCGCTCGCTCGGCGCAGGAGCACTTCGCGCAGCTGCCGACCGCGGTCCCGCCGCCCGACGGGCCGGCGACGATGGACTCGGTGATGGCCCACCTGGTGCCGGACCTGCCGCCGGACGCGGTCGTGACCTTCGGGGCCGGCAACCACTCCGGCTGGGCCCAGCGCTACTTCCCGACCCGGAGGTTCGGCTCCCTGCTCAGCACCCGCAACGGGTCCATGGGCTACAGCGTGCCGGCAGCGGTCGCGGCGGGGCTCGCGGCACCCGGTCGACGGGTCGTGGCCGTCGCCGGCGACGGCGAGTTCATGATGAACGCGAACGAATTGGCCACGGCACGGCAATACGGTGCGGCACCGCTGGTGGTGGTCATGGACAACGGCCAGTACGGCACGATCCGCGGCCACCAGGAGCAGCACTACCCCGGCCGGGTCAGTGGCACCCAGCTGGTCAACCCCGACTTCGCCACCTACGCGCGAGCCTGCGGCGGCCACGGCGAGCGGGTCGAGCGCGACGGTGAGGTCGCGCCGGCCCTGAAGCGGGCGCTGCGCGCCGTGGACGAGGGCCGACCTGCCGTGCTGCACGTGGTGGTGGACCCGAGTCGGCTGACCCCGTGACGGTCGGGAGCGACCCGAGCGCTCCGAGAGGTGGGCCGCGCACCCGCGGGACCGGCCGCCATACCTGCGGTCATGCCGAGATGGCATTAACTCTAGACGAAGACAGTATTGGACGGCATGGTCTGGGCGCAGCACACTCGTCACCACGACCTGCCCTCCCCAGGGCCGACCCCAGGACCACCCAGCAGGCCACGTGACGCGGGGCCCCCCGCCCCGGCACCCATCCCCGGACAGCCCACCGGAGCACATCATGTCTGAACAGCCCGAACCCTCGGCCGCCGTCGTCGCCAACCCGCGCGACATGCGCAAGATCGTCTTCGCCGCGTTCCTCGGCACGGCGCTCGAGTGGTACGACTTCTTCCTCTACGGCACGGCGGCGTCGATCGTCTTCGCCAAGCTCTACTTCGACGAGGCCGCCACGGCCGGCGCGGCCACCATGCTGGCCTTCCTCACCTTCGGCGCGGGCTTCCTGGCCCGCCCCGTGGGAGCGATCCTGTTCGGCCACATGGGCGATCGCTACGGCCGCCGCAAGACGCTCATCATCACGGTCACCGTGATGGGGGTCTCCACCGGCCTGATCGGGGTGTTGCCCACCTACGCCGCGATCGGCGTCGCGGCGCCGTTGCTGCTGACCGCCCTGCGCATCCTGCAGGGGCTGTCGGCGGGCGGCGAGTGGGGCGGCGCCACGCTGCTCGCCCTCGAGCACGCGCCGGACGAGAAGCGCGGCCGCTACGCCTCGATGATCCAGATCGGCTCACCGGCAGGGACGATCCTGTCCTCCGGCGCGTTCGCCGGCGTCGCGCTGCTGGACGAGGACGCGATGCTCTCGTGGGGGTGGCGGCTCCCGTTCATCGCCTCGTTCGTCCTGGTGATCCTGGCGCTGTGGCTGCGGTGGAAGATCGAGGAGACCCCGGTCTTCAAGGAGCTCGTCAAGGAAGAGGCGGTCGAGAAGCTCCCGGTCGTGGAGCTGTTCAAGGAGGCCCCCCTCCGACTGGCCGTCGGCGCCGCCTGCTACCTCTTCGGCACCGCCGGCTTCTTCATCCTCACCACGTTCATGATCGACTACGCCACCAACTCGCGCGGCATCAGCAAGGCGGTCATCCTCGACGCGCTGCTCATCGGGGCGGTCGCGGAGGCCATCGCCCTGGTCTGCACCGGTCGGGTCGCCGACAAGATCGGTGCCGCCAAGGCCACGGTCTACGGGTACGTGATCGCCGCGATCGTGGCCTTCCCGGTCTTCTGGCTGGTCGACACGGCCAACACCCTCGCGGTCATGCTGGCCCTGATCCTCGGCCTGGGCTTCGCCTCCATCCCGTACGCCCCGCAGGGCGCGGTGCTGACCAAGCTGTTCCCGGCGCGCCTGCACTACAGCGGTGTCGCGCTCTCGGCCAACATCGCCGGGGTCGTCGCGGGGTTCATGCCCGCCACGGCGCTGTTCATGCAACACCACATGGGCGGCGGCTCGACCGGTCCGGCGCTGCTGCTGTTCCTCGTCGCCCTGGTCAGCCTGGCCGGCGCGTATGCGGCGTACCGGCTCACCGAGCGCCCCTCACGTGACCCGGTCGGCGCGCCGGTCACCGCAGGCGAACCCCTGCGCTGACCCCACCCGAGCTCGTGCTCACCACCGACTGCTTTGCTCGCTGCGGGCCGCTTCCGGCGGGGTGGGAAGCGGCCCGCAGTGAGCAAAGCGGCTCCAGCCGAGCACGCCATGCGATCGGGGGCGGGGATCAGGAGAGGGTGAAGCTCGTGTCGCGGGTGCCCACCGTGGGGAGACCCTCCTCGAGGGTGGCCTGCTCCAGCCGGAGCTCGGCGTGCCGGCCGGCCAACAGCAGGGTGCCGATCTGGTTGCCGAAGTAGGGGCCGCCGAGCCGGTCCCAGTCGAAGCCGGCCGGCGGGACGGGGCCGACCAGGCGCAGGACGGCGTGCACCACGCGCGCCGTCGACTTCAGCCACGACCAACGGAAGAACTGCTGCACCGGCCAGGGCACGTAGTTGCGCAGGGGCGAGCAGGTCAGCTGGTAGACGCGGGAGGTGACCTCGCGTCCCAGGTGTGCCTGGGCGACATACGCGTGGTGCACGTCCCCGGACAGCACACAGATGGTGGCGGGTCCCCGTCCGGCGGGGCTGCGGGCCCCGGTGCCGACGGCACGCAGCAGGTCGGCCAGCCCGCGGAACGAGTCCCGGAACGCCGCCCAGTGCTCCAGATCGGCCGAGCGACGGAGCCGCTCGGACCACGCGGCCGTCCGTGCCCCCCGTGCTCCGCTCGCGAGCGCCTCGTTCCACGCCTCGAGCTCGTGCAGGGCTCGGGGCAGGAGCCAGGGCAGCGAGGTGCCGATGAGCAGGTGGTCCAGGTCGCCGTCGAGTTGCTCTGAGATCCAAGCGAACTCGTCGGACGACACGATGGAGCGCTCGTCCGAGTCCAGCATCCGGCCGCACCGGGAGTCGATCACCAGCAGGCGGGTCCGGCCGAGGTCGCGGCGGTAGGACCACCGGGCACCCTTGGCGCCGTCCGCCTCGCGGTCGGCGGCGGCGGCGAAGTCACGCACCAGCTGCTTGGCGTCGCCGTCGTGCGTGCGCACCTGCTGGTAGAGGTCGTCCTCCGCGAGATCGGCGGGGGAGAGGTTGCCGAGGTGCTGGTAGATCCAGTAGGACGCGAGGGCGCCGACGATGCGCTCCTGCCACCACGAGGTCGCCTGGAGATCCCGGCGCCACTCGCCCGAGGTGTTCCAGTCGTCGATGACGTCGTGGTCGTCGAAGATCATCGAGCTCGGCACGGTGGACAACAGCCAGCGCACCTGGGGATCCGACCACGACTCGGCGTACAGCCAGGTGTATTCCTCGAAGTTGCGCACCTGCTCGCCCGGCGGCTCGTTCGTGTCCCGGTGGGCCCGGATCCGGTCCCGCACCCCGGGTGAGGTCTCGTCCGCATACACCTGGTCGCCCAGCAGCACCACGGCGTCCGGCCAGTCGTCCTGGTGACCCTGCAGCATCCGACGTGCGTAGGCGTCCAGCGCGTCCGCCGCCGACCGCGGGTTGGGCAGGGCGCTCGGTGTGGCGTGCCGACACGAACCGAAGATGACCCGCAGCCCCCGGTCCGGGTCGATGGTGCGGATCGTCGGGGGCGGGTGCGGGTCGTCCGGGCGCGGCCAGACCAGCTCGTCGTCGAGTCGCACGTCGTATGGCGTGCTGCTGCCGGTCGGCAGATCCTCCACGACCACGAGCGCGTAGTGGTGGCCGGCGACGGTCCAGGTGCGCTCGCGGTGTCCGAGCACCTCGACGGTGGCCGGGGCCGAGGTCTCGACCCACACGGTCGCGTCGTGTTCGCCCACGTGACGCAGCACGGGGCCGAGCAGCAGATCGGTCACCGCGTCTGTCTACCAGAACCGCTTCGGCGGGTGGGCGCACCGGCCGGAACCCGGTGTGGCTCAGGCTGGGTGGCCCGGTGTGCGCATGGTCACGCGGGATCGCCGTCGCGTCCGCGGGACCTCGCAGGTAACGTCTGCCCTGTCCGGTCCCACGCTGCCCAGGCAACTCGAGGGGCATGACAGGCA
>CAYRLV010000285.1:0-5333 GCA_964425155.1 uncultured Ornithinicoccus sp.
GATCGAGCGGCACGTCAAGACGCTCGATGCCCTGCACCTTGCTACGGCTTTACTGGCTCTTCAGAGTTGAGTGTGGGGTGAGGGGTCGAGGCCGCCGGTGATGAGGAGCATTCGGAGGCGGTAGTGCTCGAAGTTCCGGAAGCCGCGGGCGGTGCGACGGCCGAGTTCGATGAGGCCGTTGACGGCCTCTGTGCCGCCGTTGCTCGCGCCGTCGGTGTCGAAGTAGGCCAGGAACGCTGTCCGCCAGCGGCGCAGGGTCTTGCCCAGTCTGGCGATCTCGGGGATCGGGCATGACGGCAGGGAGGCGATGAGCCGCTCGGCGAGCTGTCGTCCTCGTGCGGGTGTGGGCTGGTGGAAGACGTCGCGGAGGTCTTGGGAGCAGTGGTAGGCGACCTCGACCGCGACATGATCGGGATTCGCCGCGAACGCGCTGGCCAACCGAGTCTGCTGGCGCTGGGTGAGGCGTTCGCGCCCCGCGCGGAGGATGTGGCGGATGCCGTAGAGGGGATCGCCCTTGCGTCCTCGGTGGCCGAGGGTCTCCTGCTGGATCCGGCGGCGGACGTCGTCGACTGCTGCCGTGCCGAGCTTGACGATGTGGAAGGCGTCCAACACGCAGGTCGCATCTTCGAGCTGGTCATCGATCGCGTTCTTGTATCCCTGGAATGGGTCCAGCGTCGCGATCTGGATGCCTTCGCGGAACGTCTCGCCCCGCTCGTCCAGCCAGTCTCGGTAGGCCTTGCCAGATCGGCCGGGGACGAGGTCGAGGAGTCTGGCGGTGGGGTGGGGTCCGCGGGTCAGGTCGACCATCCCGGTGAGCTCCTTCGGGCCGCGCCGACGCGGGTCACGGTGGTGCCAGATGTGCTCGTCCACCCCGATGACCTGCACGCCCTCGAACCTGGATGGATCGCCTGCGGCCTGGGCCAGGACGGGCTGGACCTGGGACCAGAGCGTGTTCCAGGTGGTGCCGAGCTGTGCCGGGCCAGCCCCTGGATCGTCGCGCCCTCGCGCCGGAGCTGGCCGATCGCCCACCGGATCGCGCGCGTGCTCAGCAGACCGCGCGGCGCGCAGACCTCCGGGTCCTGCTCGACGAACGAGACCACCGCGCAGACGCCCTCGAGGCAGATCCAGCGGCGCTTGCGCCACCGGATCCGCACCGGCCTGCCGGCCCAGGGCGCATCGATCATCTCGACCATCACCCGGCCGTGACCAGTCGCGATGACTCCGCATCCAGGACAGCCCGCGACCGGATCGCAGGACTCCACCTCGAGCACCAGGCCCGATGGAGCCTGCGTCACCGCGACCAGGTGGAGGCGGGGGAAGTCGAGCAGGACATCGCATCGGTCGCAGCGATCGAGCGCGTCAGGGCATACGCAACTATGGTTGGGCATCGTCGAGGTCCTTGAGATCAGCGGGGGTAGAAGTCCGCTCATCATCGAGGACCTCGACGTCTACACCCAGCTACCCCGCACCACCGGCGCGCCCACACTCAACTCTGAAGAGCCGCTTTACTGATCGGGGAATCGGTCACGGTCGCGAGTCATGACCAACATTAAGGCAGCGGCCGAACATCTCGGGCTCGGCACGGTCGATCCCGTGGCATCCGCCTGATCGGACCTGGTCTCCGGTGGCTCCGGTCAGCTGGTTGCCGCAGGACCGCGATCTGGTGTCATCGTTCGTGCTCAAGTCGTGCCGCGAAACCCGCGATGACGGTGTCTACGAGGCTGCCGAAGAAGTCCTCCGGCTGCTGCCGGGAGGTGATGGCCTCAGCGAGGAGCGGGTGCGCGCCGTGATCGACGCTGATCAGGGCCTCGGTGTCCGCAGCCGCTGGGAATTCGTGGTCGGTCCGGGCGTGGCCGACGGCGAGGGCTGTCAGGGTCTGCACCATGGCCAATCCTGTCGTCGGTGGGACGCCGCCGTTCTGCAATGACTCCAGCGCTGCTTCGAGGATCACTTTTGTGCGCGGGGTCAGCGCCGGGCGGGTTGCAAGGAGTGAGATCACGCCCGGGTGCGCCCCCAACGCGCTGAGCAGCGACATTGCATAAGCGTGCAGGGCCTCGCTCCAGGGGAGGGCGTCGAACGGCACGTCGACGAGTGTGATGACGTGTTCGACCATTCCGTCATGCAGTGCGGCCTTGCTGGGCACGTAGTGGTAGAGCGTCATCGCCTCGACGTCCAGATGCGCGGCGAGGCGACGCATTGAGACCGCCGCGAGGCCCTCGGAATCGGCGAGCTCGACGGCCGCCGTGAGGATCGAGTCTCGGGTCAACCCCACTCTGCGTCCTCGGTTGTCCGCCATCGGCACCTCTTCCCATTGACCACTCTTGCATTGTAAGACTACCATTGCGGCCGTACTCTTACGACGTATGATTGGAGACTCGATGTCTGAGCCGAAGGTCGCAGCGGCCGGGCTTCGTCCTGTCCTGCTCGCTGGTCTGATTGCGACCGCCTGCCTGGCGGTCCTCCCTCTTCTCGATCTGGCATTTCTCGGGGGCGTCACCGAACACGTCCGCCGTGCGTATCCTGAGTGGTCGGATGAGTACCTCGCCGGTGAGAGCGCGGTGCTAGCCGGATACCTCGTGGCTGTCGGAGTAATGGGCTCGCTGGGGTGGGCATGGGCGCTGGTACGCTCTCGTCGAAGGCCCATCCGTGGCGCGGCGTCCGTGCTGCTGATTCTCGGGATCGCTGTGGCGCTGGCGCACCTCAGCGTCGGAGTCGCTGCCTACGACCGCGTCATCCCGCTTACCTACGGATTGCTTTGGACGATTCCGATCGCGATAGGAATCGCCGCGGTCGTCCTCTCGTTCCGTCCGCTGCCGTATCAGGAGTCGACGTGACGCGCACTGGCACTGCACTGGCCGCGGGCTGCTGCCTGGTGGCGTTCCTCGCGGCCGCACTCCTACCGAGTCTCGGCCCCGCCGATCCCGTGGCGATGCCGACGACTCCGGCATGGCTGACAGCGGTCGCGGCCGCTGCTGCCGCAGTCCTCGTTCTCGTCACGTCCCGCGCCCGCGTGCGGATCACAGGGATCGTGGCGACGGGGGCATGTGCGGCGGTCATGGCGGCCGGGTCGCTGCTGGCCCTGCCGCACACCATTCTCATGGTCGTGGTGTGGGCGGCGAACCTGATCACTGGGGCCGGTGGATCATTCGAAGTCGCGCCATCCTGGTCGGCGACGCTGATGCACCTCGCTGTGCTGGCCGCGCTGGTCGCGGTAACGGCATGGATTGTGGCTCGGGTGCGTCTGCTGCGCGGGAGTTGCCCACGATGTGGACGGCGCGTGCCGCAACCCCCAACGGTCTCGGGACGGAGATCATGTTTGGTCTGGCTGGCGGCGGTTTCGGTGTTCGCGACCGTGCCGTACGCAGGTTTGAAGCTCGCATGGAGCGCCGGGATGCCACTGGGGCTGGTCGACGGCTCCTTCGCCGAGGCGACGTTCGCATCACCTGGGTTCGGCGACACCGTCATCATGTCCGCGGTCTCGATCATCGTGAGCGTCGTGATGGGGCTCGGCGTCCGCCAGAAGGTGGTGCGGTTGGTTTCTGCTGGGGTCGGGGCCGTGGCCGCCCTCATGCTGATCCCCGTTGGGGGTTCCGCCGCGATCATGCTCGTCGCATCCACGGTCGGTGCCTACACAATCGACGATTCTGCCATTGCTCCCTGGGCCTACATCGTCGTCTACCTGAGCTTCTTGACCTGGGGAACCGCGATGGTGTTGCTCGTATGGAACTACTGGCGCGCTACCGCGCGCACCTGCCGCCGCCACACGGTCCCACCTCCTGCACCCGCAGCAAGGAGGAGCACTGACGCAAAGCTCCGTGCAATCTCGTCCGAATCGACACGCTGATGGTGTGCACCCAAGGCCGATATGGGTCGACACAGTGATCCCGACGGCTACGAGGTCATGATCGAGCCGTTCCGCGACTGACGCCTGGCCCCGGAGCGCACGGTTGAGAGGTTGTTCCGTGCCGGAACGTGGTGGAGTTTAGATTCAATGTGTAACGCAGCGTCTGGCGGTAAGTGATGTCCCGAGGAAGGGTGGCGTCCACTCGGCGTTGATTCCGATGATGAGATTGCGGAGTATGACGCATTGCACGACGCCATTCCATCGTTGATGTCAACGGCATTCTGGGCTTGGCTGCAGGCTGAGATTACTCGTCATCGACGCTACAGCGACGGAAGCGGGTGGGTGGCACACCTTGATGAAGACCTGGTTGAGTCGATGTGCCAGACGCTCCGTATCCCGCTTCCCGACCTGCAGGTCAGCGGCACCGACAGGACTGCTGGTCGGCATCAACGGTCCGTGCGTGCGGACCTCTCGCAACTCGCGCTCCTCCGCGAGACGTCCCCCGTTGTGCGGGTATCGCTTGTTAGTTCCCACAGCCGGCTTGGTGGCGATGACGACCTTTAGGTGCGCCAGGGCGGGTCTTCGATGTGGATGGGGGTGGCGGAACCGCCGTAATAGATCGTGCCCATTCTCGAACAATTACCGCATTCTGGGAGGCCGCGGCGCACGGCGTCGGGATCGACCTGCCTCAACCGGCGATCCGCCGACGGTATGCCGCCAGGGCGAGGAAGTACGCCACCACGAGGATCCCGACGGACCACGCGAGCGTGACCCAGATGTCGGTGCCGACGGGTTGCTGGGCGAACAGGCTCCGGATGGTGTCGACGATGGGCGTCTCCGGCTGGTTCTCGGCGAACCACGCCACGGCGGCCGGCATGCTGTCGGTCGGTACGAACGCCGAGCTGATGAACGGCAGGAAGGTGAGCGGGTACGAGAACGCGCTCGCACCGTCGACGGTCTTCGCCGACAGTCCCGCGATCACGGCGAGCCAAGTGAGCGCGAGGGTGAACAAGAGCAGGATGCCGGCCACGGCAAGCCATTCCAGCGCGCTCGCTCCGGAGCGGAACCCGAAGATGAACGCGACCCCCACGACGAGCGCGAGAGAGACGGTGTTGGCCACGAGGGAGGTCAGTACGTGACCCCACAGAGTGGTCGAGCGGGCGGTCGGCATGGACTGGAATCGCTCGAAGATCCCGCCCTGCAGGTCCATGAAGAGCCGGTACGCGGTGTAGGCGATGCCGGACGCAATCGTGATGAGCAGGATGCCGGGGAGCATGTAGTCGATGTACGTGTACGAACCGGTGTCGATGGCTCCGCCGAAGACGAACACGAACAGCGCCATGATCGCCACGGGGGTGACGGCGGTGGTGATGATCGTGTTGGGACTGCGCAGGATGTGGCGGAGCGACCGCCCGGTGAGAACCGCGGTGTCGCCGAGGGGTTGCGTGGTCATTATCCCACCTCCTTGGTGAGGGCCAGGAAGACGTCT
>CAYRLV010000286.1:0-5293 GCA_964425155.1 uncultured Ornithinicoccus sp.
ACCGACCCGAGACGGGGCGGGCGGCGACGCCATGAGCCGCCGCCAGATTCGGCTCGCGATCGTGACGTTGCTCGTGATCTACGTCATCGTCCGGATCGTCGTCCACCTCCTGCGCTGACCTCACCCTGCCCCCGACGGTCGCCACCCCGAGTCGCCACCGAGAAGTTGCTGGTGTTGCGTGCACTCGGCGTCGCGGTTTCCCAGCAACTTCCGCGGTGGGGGCGGCGGTCGCCGAGAAGTTGCTGGTGTTGCGTGCACTCGGCGTCGCGGTTTCCCAGCAACTTCCGCGGTGGGGGCGGCGGGAGCCCGGGAGGTCAGAGGTACTGGCCGGTGGGACCGCTGTCGGCGACGTGCCCGCCCTGCGCACCGGGGTGCCCCGGCATGCCCGGGTGCTGGCCCTGCGCCGCGGGGTGGCCCGGCGGCAGCGCCCGCCGCATCCCCTGCAGTTGCGCCTGGGCCGCCATCTGCTGCGCCATGATCGCGGTCTGGATGCCGTGGAACAGCCCCTCCAGCCAGCCGACGAGCTGGGCCTGGGCGATCCGCAGCTCCGGCTCGGACGGGGCCTCCTCGGTGAAGGGCAACGCGATCCGGTCGAGCTCCTCGGTCAGCTCCGGCGCGAGTCCGCCCTTGAGCTCGTCGATGGAGCGACGGTGGATCTCCGCGAGCCGGGCCCGCCCGGCCTCGTCCAGCGGGGCATTGCGCACCTCGTCGAGGAGCTGCTTGATCATCGACCCGATCCGCATCACCTTGGCCGGCTGCTCGACCAGGTCGGTGGGGCTGGCCGGCCCGTCCGACTCCTCGTCGGACGACGTCTGCCCGGACTCGGGCGCATCCGCCACCCCCATGCCCCCTTCGGTGAGGACGACGACGCGTTGTCCCGCGTCACTCGCGGGCTCGTCGGACGCGTGCTCCTGCGGCTTCTCGGGCTCGTGCTGTGACTGGGTCATGGTCCCTATCCTCCACCCCGAGTCTCCGCGTGCAAGTCGGGCGGGGGACGTGGTGAGGGGCGCGCCCGGGTCAGCCGGACGCCATACGGGCCTTGAGCGTGTCCCGCTTGTCCTCGAACCGCAGCGCCTGCTTCTCCAGGTTGTCCATGAAGGCCGCCAGCTCGGTGCGCGCCTGCTCGCCCTCGGGGGAGAGGCCCTCGATCTCGAAGACCTTCCAGAAGCGCAGCACCGGCGCGAGCACGTCGTCCTTGTGCTGGCGCAGGTCGTAGATGCCGGCGACCGCCATCTCGACGGCCTTGCGCTGGAAGCCGGGGATGCCGGTGCCCGGCATCTGGAACTGCTGGACCACCTCGAGGATCGCCTGCATGGTCTGGTCGGGGTCGAGGTCGAGCGCGGCCTTCATCAGGTTGCGGTAGAAGACCATGTGCAGGTTCTCGTCCGCAGCGATGCGCGCGAGCAGCTTGTCCGCCATCGGGTCGTCGGTGAATTTGCCGGTGTTCCGGTGCGATACGCGGGTCGCGAGCTCCTGGAAGGAGACGTAGGCGAGGGAGTGCAGCAGCTCCCCGGAGTGCGCCGACTCGTAGCCCTCGGACATGTGCTGCATCCGGAACCGCTCGAGCTCGACCGGGTCGCACAGCCGCTTGACCAGCATGTAGTCGCGCATCGCGATGCCGTGCCGGCCCTCCTCGGCGGTCCAGCGGTGCACCCACGACCCCCAGGCGTCGTCGCGGCCGAAGATGGTCGCGATCTCGTGGTGGTAGCTCGGCAGGTTGTCCTCGGTGAGCAGGTTGACGATCAACGCGGACCGGGCGACGTCGGAGACGTCCGAGTCCTCGGGGCGCCAGGGCTCGCCCTCCATCAGACCGTCGAAGTTGCGGCCCTCGCTCCACGGGATGTAGTCGTGCGGGAACCACTCCTTGGCGATGGCCAGGTGACGGTTGAGCTCGCCTTCGACGACCTGGTTCATCTCGCGCAGCAGGTCGGTCTGGCTCCACGGCTGGGTCATAGCAGGTCCTCTCCGGTGGATCGCCTACGTCTTCGTAGGTTACGGGACCGTAGGTTGCCACGCCAACCCCACCGCCCCCCGCCTCTCCGGGGAATCTTCGTGAGGTTTCGGCCCCTCTCAGGGCACCGAACCTCACGAAGACTCCCCACGAAGATTCCTCACGACGAGGGAGCGTGCCTCAGGTGGCCCGGCGGGTCACCTCGGGCGACTTCCGTATGGCGGCCGCCGCCAGCAGCGCGGCCAGCACCGGCACACCGATCACCACCGCGGCGAGCACGAGCCACGGGATGTCGATGACGGGGCCCGGCGGCTGCCACCCTGCGGGCGTGGATCCGGAGGGACCGTCGTAGACGTCCACGCCCGCGGTCAGGGGCCAGGTGAGCGCGACGCCCGGCACGAAGCCCACCACCAGCCCGAGCACGCTCCCGGCCAGCGCGACGACGAACGCCTGCGAGCCGGCCACTGCGCGACGCAGCCGCTTGGTGGCCCCCACGGCGGCGAGCGTGCCCAGGTCGGCGCGGCCTTCGGCCTGGGCCAGCGCCGTCGAGATCAGTGTGGCGACCAGCACCAGCGTGCCGAAGACGCCGAACAGCAGCGTGTAGAGCAGCACCAGGTCGCTCTGGTAGCCGCGTTCGACGGACAGGAAGGCGTCCTCCGGCAGGTGCTGCATGATCGCCCGCTCCGCGTCGGAGGAGATCGTCCCGCCGGGGTCGCGCAGCTGCAGCGCGTCGGTGAACGTCGGCCAGTGCTGGGCCTTGGCGGTGGCCGGTGTCACGAGCGCGCCGGTGTCGCCGACCAGGCCGAACCGGTCGAGTGTCGCGGTGTCCACCGTGCCGGCCGGGAGGTGGGCCACCCTGGGGTCCCGGAGCTTGCCCACGACCTCGCCGTACGGAGTCGCCCGACGGGTGCCGGTCAGGACGGTGGCCCGCCCGTCATGGACGGCCCGGTGGGACTTCGCCACCAGGACGCCGCCGCGGGCCAGCACGTCGAGCTGGGCCGGGTTGAGGTCGAGGATGTCGCGGGCGTCGGCGAGGTCGACGACGCCGATCGAGGTGCGCTGCTCGTAGCGGTCCGAACCCAGCGCCGAGCAGCGGCCGACCGGGCCGTAGCCGGGGACGACCAACGCCTTGCCGCGGGCCGTAGGCGGTGACTCCGCGCAGGAGGCCTTCTGCAGCCGGACGACGGTGGTGGGCTGGGGGCCGTCCTTCGTGGACTCGGTCGACTCGGGATCGGCCCGGTCGCTCACGCCGACCCGCCGGATCCGCTGCACGGTCAGGCCCGGTGCCTGCTCGTGCACCACTGCGACGGACTCGGCCGGCCAGCGGGCCCCACTGCCGTACACGAGCCCCTCGCCCATGGTCGTCTGCGGCTGGTAGTCGCGTGCCGCCTGGGTCTGGTCGCTGGTGTTGGCGATGGCCAGCGCGGTCAAGGAGGTGACGGCCACCATGATGGCGGCGACCGCCGGGGCGCTCCGGCCACGTTGCCGGCCCACGTCGCGGGTGGCCATCCGCAGGGGGAGCGGGAGGCCGCGTCCGAGCTGCCCGGCGCGCGCGAGCAGCCACGGCACGAGCATCAGCGAGCCGACCACGAGCACGACAGCGCCGATCGCAATGCCGGCTTCCTGCCCGTGGTTCGCGACGTTCATCGCCAGCACGACGCCTCCGATACCGGCGAGGACGACGCCGACGACGGGGAGCCCGCGGTGCACCGGGCGGGCGGTGATGCCCTGGCCGCGCAACACCCCGACGAGGTCGAGCCGGCTGGCTCCCCGAGCCGGCAGGTAGGCGGCCACGAGCGAGGCGAGGCTCGCGCAGGCCACCACGCCGAGCAGCTCCCAGAACGGTATGTCGACCGGTCCGGGTGCGTTGCCGGGGTGGGTCGAGGCCCACCAGTGCAGGCCCCACAACCCGGCTCCGGCGCCGAGGACGGCCCCGCCCACCGCGGCGAACACGCCCAGCAGCACGGCCTGCGCGAGGACGTAGCGCCGGATCTGGGACCGCCGGGCGCCGTTCGAGGCGATGAGGGCCAGGGAGCGGCGCTGCCTGGCGGCGCTGACCGCGAAGGCGGGTCCGGCGAGCAGCATCGTCTCGAGCAGGATGCCGACCACGAGGAGCGCCACGATCCCCACCTCCTCGGCTTCGCGGTTGTCGCCCATGAACTGCCGGGCCGCCTCGGCCTCGGCCTCCTGGGGGTGCTCGAACACCGCCCGGCTCTCGACCACGAGGCCGTAGGTGTTGAGCCGTTTGACGTCCGACCAGGTGACCGGTTGGGGTCGGGCCACCAGGAACGACCGTGGCCGGTCGGGGAGCAGCTGCCAGGCCGTGCTGGCCGAGGGAAGGGCGAGGAAGTCCGCCTGGTCCGAGTAGGTCGCCCACGCGGTGCCCGTGCCCACCACGGTGACGGTGACCGGCTCGCCCTCGCCTCGGATCGTCAGCGTGCCGCTCGTGGGCAGCCCGGCAGCCGCACCGGCGCTGGTGACGACGACCTCGTCGCTGGTGCGGGGCCAGCGTCCCGAGGTGAGCGACGCCATACCCCGCGAGGCCGGGTGGCGGGCGTCGAGCAACAGGCCCTCGACGTCGATGTGCCGGTCGTCGACCTCGGCCCGACCGGCGACCGTGGTGGTCGCCAACACGGTGCCGCCGGTCAGCCGCTGCACGCGCTTCGGCGTCCACGGCTCGTGCTTGCCGACCCCGGGCTCTCGCACCGCCGCCCCGCCGCCGACGCTCACGTCCCCGTCCATGGGGAAGGGACCCTGCTGGACGCGGTGGCCGGCGGGACCGAGATCGAGGAGGGACACCCGGGCCTGTGCCTGCCCCATGTTCCGCGGGAGGGACTCGATCGGATTGACGTCGTCCGTCGCCGCCGCGGTCAGGGCGGCACTGATCAGCAGCACCGGTAGGCCGACCAGCAGCACGACGAGCAGTCCCCGGCCGCGGTGCTTGCCGGCGTCCCGGCGAGCCAGCCGGAGCGCGCTGCGCCACCCCGCCCACCACTGGGTGACCCTGCCGACCCGTTCCGGGAGCAGCTGGGGGGGATCGGTGGGCGGGCCGGCCGACGAACCCGACGTGGTCTCCCCCGAGGGGCCACGTCGGGATCTTCTCTGCTCGTGCCTTCGCGGCGGCCCGGACTCGTCCACGTCAGACCCCCGTGGGGTGGTCGAGCAGCTGCTCGGCGGCGGGCGGGGTGCCGGTCGTGTCGACGACCACGCCGTCGCGCAGGAACACCACCCGGTCGGCCCACGCGGCGTGCCGCGCCTCGTGGGTGACCAGCAGCCCGGCAGCGCCCTCGTCGCAGCGCTCGCGGAGCACCCGCAGCACGGCCTCGCCGGTGTGCGAGTCGA
>CAYRLV010000287.1:0-5291 GCA_964425155.1 uncultured Ornithinicoccus sp.
ATCCAACTGCGGTGTCGTGGGCATCGGAGAAGTCGGGGCACTGGCCCCCGTCGCGGTCGTCCTGCTCAAGGCGGGCCGGGAGCCAAGCGACGAGCTCGCGACCGACATTCTGGATCGGGCTCGCGGCGACCTGCAACCACACGAACGACCAGTACGTCTCGAGTTCGTCGAGGAATTGCCGACCGTCCTCGGGGGCGCCAAGGTGCAACGATCGGCCCTACGTGAACGGCTGTCCCAAGCGTGAACACCCCCCTGATAGCCGGCGGCGCGTCTCGGGCCGCCTTGAGTGCAGCCGGGGACCGGGTCCTGCTCACCGACGCGGCGGGACACACCCGCACCGGCCACACGCTGGGTGCCCGCACCGCGCAGCTAGCCGGCGAGCTATCGCGGCGGAAGCTGTCCCGTCAGCGGGTCGGACTGTGGTACCGCAACGGGCTCGCGGCGTTCGAGTCGTTCCTTGCCGTTGAGTGGATCGGCGCCACCCGGGTCGTCGTCGACCCCGAGGTCCCGCCTGCTGAAGCTCGCGCCATCTTCGACGCCGCCGGAGTCGACGTCGTCATTGCCGACGAGGAGCACGCCAGCGCGCTCGGCCAAGACGCCCTGACCCACGATCGCCAGACATCCCACTCAGCGCCTGCGTGGACCGAATCGGTTCAGGTCGACCCATCCACCACGCTGGTGGTCTACCCACGATCGGTGTCCGCCGGGGAGCTGTTCAGTGTCGGCATGTCGTACGGCAACTGGGACGCCATGATGCGGATCAATTCCGAGCTCTACGCCACGGGTTGGTACGGCCAACCCTGGGCCGGTGACGAGTGCCTACTGACGATGCAGCAGCTCATGCATGGCACGGGCCTGGTCGCGAGCTTCCCGTTCCTCCTCATGGGGCTACCCCAGATCGTGATGCCGAAGTTTGATGGCGAGGTGGCATTGGAACTCATCCGTCGCCACTCCGTCACGACGACCTTCGGTGTCCCCGGCATGCTCTCCCGACTGGCAGACGCCGTGGGTACGGACCAAAGGAGCTTGCCCTTGCGCCACACCCTGTACGGCGGCGCCCCGCTGCCGGTCGAAGAACTGCGCCGTGTCCGCCGTATCCTGGGTGGATCCCTCGTCCAGCTCTATGGGCGATTCGAAGCCGGATGGCCATTGGCGGTGCTCGGTCAAGAGGAACACCAAGCCATACTTCAGGGCGACGACGACCTGGCCACCAGCTGCGGCCGACCCATCCCCCAGATCGAGATCCGGCTGGGCGAGGCTCCAGACACGCCGACGGGATACGGCGAACTGCAGACTCGCAACCCGATGGTCTCACCAGACTACGTTGATCCTGAAGGATGGTGCGCGCTCGGTGACGTCGCCCATTTCGACGACGGTGGTTACCTGCACCTCGCGGGCCGGCTCGATGGGATGATCAACACCGGCTCCTACCACGTCTACCCCCAGCAGGTCGCCGAGGCGGTGCGCAGCATCGAGGGCGTCACCGACGCACGAGTGGTCGGCGAGGCAGACCCCGTCTGGGGCCAGGCGGTCACCGCCTACATCGTGCCGGAGGAGCCCGTGGCCTGGGAGGAACTGGTCACCCGACTTCGCAAGGAGCTGCCGACCAAGATTGCGCGCTACAAGGTCCCCAAGTCCTTCCATCGGGTAGAAGACCTCGCGGCCGGAGAGTAGCCAGCGCGGGGCCGGGCCAAGACAGGGCGAGCGGCCCCCCAGGGTGAACACGAAAACGCGCTGGCCGCGTCATCAAAGCGAAACCCCGCAAACGCGAGCCGGAGAGCGCCACCCACGTGTCGCGCTGCACAGACATCAGCGGCGCTACCGACGGCATGAACGCACTGGGCCAGATACCTGGGACGTAGGCGGTAAGGACCGGACATCACCCCACCGACGCTTAGCACCCTGCTTCCACCCTCGAGCTCGCCAAGTCCGTCGCGGACTCTATGGTTAGGGTCGGTAGGCATCTGCTTGGCGCGCCCACCGCGGCGCGCCATGGCGGCGGCCTCGCGCACCAGCCGACCGGCCAGGGCGACGAGGTAACCGACCGACCGGTAGTCGGCGCTGGCTTCCGGGTTGCCGCGGATGACCGGGAGACATGTTGCCAGAAGGTTGAGGCTCCGCACAGCGAGACAGTGTCCGCGGGGTGAACAGGGACGCGCACTGGGCAGGTCGTTCGCCAGCTACTCCTACCCCTTGGTTGCGCCCTGGGTGAGGCCACTGACGAAGTATCGGCCGACAATGGCCAGGCCGATGAGCATGGGCAGGGTCATCAGGAGCGCTCCGGCCATGATGACTCCCCAGTTCGCATCGAATTTGCCGAACAAGGTCGCAAGTCCAACGGGCAAGGTCTTGCGGGAGTCGTCGGTCACCAAGGTGAGCGCAAAGATGTAGTCCGTCCATGCCAAGACGAACGAAAAGACGCCGACGGTGAGCAGGCCCGGCCGTGAGATCGGCAGGACGATCCATCGGAATACACCGGCCCACCCCGCTCCGTCCATGAGCCCCGCTTCCTCCACCTCGACGGGCAGGTTCCGGAAGAAGCCGATCATCAGCCAGATCCCGAGTGGGATGGCGGTGGCCATCATCCCCGTGCCGAGTCCAACCAGGGTGTTGTCGAGATTCAGCCGTCCCATGAGAACGAAGATGGGAATGACGAGCAGCACTTCGGGAAACATGTAGGTGAACAGAACCGTTACCGACAGCGCGGAGCCAAGCCGGGTCTTCCACCTGGTGAGGAGGTAGGCCACGGGGGCACTGATGAGTACGGAGACCACAGCGACCCCTGTGGAGACGATAAGGCTGTTGATCATGTAGGTGGTGAAGGCAGTCGTTTCGAAGAGCGTCTGAAAGCTCTCCACCGACAGTGGCCCAGGCACGAGACTGGAGCTGGTCATGACTGCCCTGGGGTCACGAAACGCAGATACCGCCATCCAGTAGAAGGGGAAGAGCGTGAAGATGGCGAAGACGACGGCTGCGCAGACCAGGATCACTCGCTGGACCGGGCCGCTGGCGGTCGGTGGACGTCGATGCCGTCGCCGGGCCCGTTCCGATGTGTTGTCAGTTGTGGCTTCGTGCGGGTCTGCGCGCTCGACCATTATGCGTCCAGCCATCGCCTGCTCACTCCCAAATAGATCACGACCACGACAGCCAAGAAGACGAAGTTGAGCGTCGCGACCGCCGCGCCACCGCCCATGTCGAAGAGTTGAAAGGCTTGTCTGTAGGCCAAGATGGGCAGATGCTCCGTGCTGTTGAGTGGCCCGCCGCCCGTCGTCAGGTAGATGACGTCGAACTTGTTGAACATCCAGATGCCGCGAAGCAGGGCGACGACGAGCAGGACGGGCAGTAACCCGGGGAGTGTGACGTGCCAGAATCGCTGCACGGTGTTGGCGCTGTCCATGTGAGCTGACTCATAGAGCTCCATCGGAATGGTCTGGAGCCCCGCCAGCACGCTGATGGTCACGAAGGGGGTCCACAGCCAGACACTAATGACGATCACCGTCACCATCGCCCACGTCGGTTCCGAGAACCAAGGTACGTGGTAGCCCATGAACTCGACGAACTTCGTGATGATTCCGACGTTCTCGTCCAGCATCCACCGCCACACGAAGACGGCTGCGACAGACGGGACGACATAGGGGAGAATGGCTGCCCCGCGAAGGAATCCGCGGCCTCTGAAGCGCTCGTTCAGCATGAGTGCGAATCCAACGCCGAAGACGAGCTGGAGCGCGATTGCGCAAAGTGAATATACGAGTCCGTTCACAAAGGCATTCCAGAAGTCCGCGTTTGCAATAGCATCCGCGAAGTTGGACAGGCCAGCGAATTCTGGCGTGCTCAGGATGGTCTCCATGTGGAAGAACCCCAGGAGCAGCGCGAAGAGAACGGGGATGTAGACGAGGACGATGGTCAGGATGATGCCCGGTGTGGCGAGCCAGAGCAGGGCCCACTTCTTACCGACGACGTTCATGACCAGTCTCCGTTCCAGGTTGCCTACTCAGTGAGCAGGCCACGTAGCATTTCCGCGCCGTCTTTGACGGCCTTACGTGGGGTGTCCTTCTTCAACAGGACGCGCTGGTATATCTCGGGGATGACCAAGCCGTAGGCCAGCTTCTGCTTCTGCTTGCCGATGCCCGGTGTTATCAGGCTGATGCCGGACAGATTGATCCCCTCGCCATTGACCATCCGGCGTTGCGTCTCGACCATGTCCTTGTGCTTGTCGATCATGGGATCCGATCGCCACCGCTTGTCTTCGTAAACGGACTTCAGGCTTGACTGGAAGTGAAGAGGAAGCGTCAAAATGAAGTCCACATAGTGCTTCTTGATGAACCACCGCAGAAAGTCCACGGCGCCATCTGCTTGAGCAGAGCGCTTGGGGACCACCCATTGGTTTGACGAATAGGTCGCCGCCAGGTCTTGCCCCTTCTCGGGTGTCGGGAAGCCGCTGAACGCGAACTTGTCGGCTAGCTGTGGCGCGTTCGCTTCGACTGTCATGGCCAGGCGGCCCATGTACGGGACCGCGCCAGCGACTTCGTTGACGAAGGTGTTGATGACGCCGCCGTAGTCGATGCTCACCATGCCGTCCGGGAAGTACGGCTCCAGTTCCTTGAGCAGCTCGAGGCACTGAACAGCCTTGTCGAGGTTGTCGCCATCATCCAGGACGACATTCCACTCTTCGTCGAAGAACTCGACATTGTTTGACCAAAGCAGGTTCGAACCGAGATCGTTCGTGGTTTGGCCCTTCGCCAGCGGCTGAGTGAGCCCGTGGCGGTCCCCTTTAGTGAACTTGCGGGCGACCCTCGACAGCCCGTCCCAGGTCGTTGGCACGTCCTCACCAACGTCCTCCAACCAGTCTGTCCGGTAGAAGATGCCACAGATGTTGAGCGCGTACGTAAACTCGTCGTAGTTCCCTGACTCCTTGAACAATCCGTTGGGGACAAACGCGTCTTCTCCACCGAGATCCTCGATCAAAGGCTCGAAGGACTTGAGATGCCCCCCTTGAGCCAGCCAGGCGTACATCTCAGGATCGGTCCCCGCGATGTCATAGGAGTCGCCGGATTGGATGCTGCGCAGAAGCTTCTGGAACGTGTCTTCGCTAGGAGTCTGATCCAGTTGGAGCTTTGTGCCATTCTCCTCCTCGTACTCCTTGATGGCTCGCTTCACCAGCTTGACGGTTGGGGGATCAGTCTCTTCGTTGAGCCAGCTGATTGCCGTGGATGATGATCCGCCGCCTGTCGACCCACCGCAGCCCGCGGCAAGTCCGGCGGTCGTGAGGATGGAGACTGCCAAGAAGGCGC
>CAYRLV010000288.1:0-5289 GCA_964425155.1 uncultured Ornithinicoccus sp.
TGGCCTGACCGTGGCCTGACCCGCCAGCGAGCCCGACCCGAGCAGCGCCGGGCCGGGCCGAACCGAACTGCGCAGGGCGAGGCCGTCGCAGGGCCAGGCGTCGCAGGAGCCGGGCGTCGCTCGAGCCGGGCGTCGCAGGAGCGGGCGGTCAGGCTGCGCGCAGGGACTGACGGTCGGCCAGCCGCGCCGGGACCTCCTCGGTCAGCACGGTGCCCAGGACCTTGACCGCGTCGCCGAGCGCGGCGGTGCCGGCGCGGACCAGGCCGGCCACCTGTTCGTTGGCGAGGGTCTGCTGGGCGATCTGGAGCAGGTCCTCCAAGTCGTTCTCATCCTTGATCTTCGACCCCAGGGCGAAGCCGACGGCGAGGCCGATCGCGATCTTGAACATGGTCGTTCCACCTTTCCCTCGCGTGTGTGGGCACGCGTGCTGCGGCCCTACTCACCCACCTCGGGTGTCTGCTCGAGCCGCCCCACGACCTCCAGCGCCATGTCGAACTCCGGATGGACCCGGAGGCCGAGCTTGCGCGGAGGCTCCAGCCCGAATCTCGTGATGTCCAGGCGGTGCTGGCCCGAGACGAGCACCGAGTCGTCGTCGGCTCGCACGTGGACCTGCTGGTCGATCGTCTGCTCCACGCCGTGCACGCAGAGGCGCATGCGGAACGCCCAGTGCCCGTCGCCCGCCGCCGCGGCGTCGGCCAGGTCGACGGTGACCAGGGGATGCCGGTCCGCCTCGACACGTTGGGGCAGCTCACGGTCATACATCGCGTTCCCGAAACTCACCGCGGTGATGGGGAACTCGAGGTGCGCGGCGACCGGAGCCGGACCATCCGGGCCACCGGCACCTGACATCCGCAGCCACCCGGTGAGGGCGCCCGCGCTCAGCTCTCCGTGCAGCGGGTGCAGGCTGGACTTGCCGTCGACGCAGAGGGTCGACCCCTCGGCGACGACGAACCGGCTCACCTGCGTGTCGACGTCACTGCTCATCTCGGGATCCCCTCGACGTGCCGGGCGAGGGACGAGCGAGGGCGTCGTGGGCTGAGGTTCACGCCAGGCCCTTGAGCATGAGGTTCCAGTACATGTAGGGCAGCCCGTAGCGCTTGAGCAGCCACATGTCGTAGCGCTCCCGCCGGGTGTCGATCAGCGGCAGCGTCGGGTGCGGCTTCATCGTGTAGTCGAACTCGGCGAGCAGCATCCGGTCGCGGGCCGTGGTGATCGGGCACGACGCGTAGCCGTCGTAGCTCGCCGACGGCTCCTTGCCGTCGAGCACGGCGACGACGTTCTCGGTCACCACGGGAGCCTGCTTGCGCACCGCCGCCCCGGTCTTGGAGTTGGGCGTGCTGCCGGCGTCGCCGAGCGCGAACACGTTCGGGTACGTCACGTGCTGGTGGGTGTTCTTGTCGACGTCCACCCAGCCGGCCGGGGTGTCTCCCGCCAGCGGGCCCTTCTTGATCCAGTCGGGGGCGCTCTGCGGCGGGACCACGTGCATCATGTCGTAGCCCACGACGTCGGTCGCGTCATCGCGGGCGTGGTCGACGACGGTGACGGTCTTGCCCTCCGGGTCGACGCTGGTCACCTCGGAGTTGAACCGCACCTCGATGCCGTAGCGCTCCACCACGCCGTCCAGGACGTCGGAGAACTCCTTCACCCCGAACATGCCCGGCGTGGGCAGCACCAGCACCGGGCGGATCCGGTCGAGGACGCCCTGCTTGCGCCACCAGTCACACGCGAGGTAGGCGATCTTCTGCGGCGCTCCCGCGCACTTGATCGGGCCGGCGGGCATGGTGAAGACCGCGGTGCCCTCGGTGAAGTCGCGGACGAGGTCCCAGGTCTTGGGCGCGGTCTCGCGGGTGTAGTTGCTGGAGACGGCCGGTCCGGCCATCGCCTCGGTCATCCCGTCCACCGAGCCCCAGTCCAGCTGGATGCCGGGGCTCACGACCACCGCGTCGTAGCCGACACGGCTGCCGTCGTCGAGCTCGACCTCGCCGGCGTCCGGGTCGACGCCGGTGGCGGCCTGCTGGATCCACTCCACCCCCTGGGGCATGACCTCGCCCTCGTCGCGGCCCGACTCGCGCACCGGTGCGCAGCCGCCGCCCACCAGGGTCCACAGCGGTTGGTAGTAGTGCGTCTGTGCGGGATCGACGACGACGACGTCGTCCTGGCCGGCCCGGATCAGGCGGGCGGCGACCGACAGGCCGCCTGCCCCACCACCGACGATCACGACCCGATGGTGCCGCTGACTCGTGCCCATGAGCCTCACTCCTTGTCTGTTGAAGCCTGTATGCGGGGCCGAGAACCCGGTCGCGTGCCACCCCATATGACCGGACATTTCGGGTGAGATTACGCCCCCTCACCGTCGCTGGCAAGGGGTCCGCGTGGTCGGGTCCGTCGGTTCCGTGCTGGCGGCCGATCCTCGACGGCCGGAGCCGGCAGGGGGGAGCCGGTGCGCGGCCGCGGCGACAATGCCCGTACATTGGGGGTGTTCCGCGAACGAGCCAGACGGGAGAGAGGTGGCACGATGCCGGCAGCTGACCGGTCGCAGGGCACCCCATCGGCCACCGGCGGTCGGCCGCTGCAGCGGGGCACCGGGACCCCGCTGTGGTCCCAGCTGCTGACCGACCTCTATCGCCGACTCGAGGCGGGGGAGTTCGTCGACGTCTTCCCGGGGGAGCTCGAGCTCGAGGCCGAGTACCACGTCAGCCGGCACACCGTGCGCGAGGCGCTGCGTCGTCTCCGGGCCGAGGGGATCGTGTCGGCCGCGCGGGGCCGGCGGTCCAAGCTGCGTGAGCACGTCGAGATCACCCAGCCCCTGGGCGCGCTCTACTCCCTCTTCCAGTCGGTCGAGGAGGCCGGCCTCGAGCAGGCCAGCACCGTGCGGGCGCTCGACGTGCGCACCGACGGGGTCATCGCCGCCCGGCTGCACCTGGCCGAATCCACCCCGCTGCTCTTCCTCGAGCGGATCCGCCTCGCGGGCGGTGACCCGCTGGCGCTGGACCGGGTCTGGTTGCCGGCCGAGGTGGCCCGCCCCCTGCTCGACGCGGACTTCTCGCACACGGCCCTCTACACCGAGCTCGCGGGCCGGTGCGGTGTGCAGCTCTCCGGCGGCCAGGAGCAGATCCACGCGGTCCTGCCGACCGAGGACGAGCGGGCGCTGCTGGACCTGCACCCCGACATCGCGGCCTTCGCCATCGACCGGCTGGGTTACAGCAGCGGCGAGCCGATCGAGTGGCGGCACACCGTGGTCCGCGGCGACCGCTTCAGCCTCACCGCCGAGTCGTCGGTGCGCACCGGATACCGGCTGAACTTCGCGGGGCAGACCAGCACGGTCGCCCCTCGCCGAGTCGGGCGAGGTCACGGCGGTCGCTCGTCCGCGGGCGAGAAGCTCGCCCCTGCCGATGTCTGACCGGTCTCAGCCACAGGTGACGGATCGCGGCCCTCGGGGTGAGGTCGTGCCGTGGTGAGCCTGACGCTCGTCGTCGGAGTGCTCATCGGAGCCTCCCTCGGCGCCCTCGGGGGCGGGGGATCCATCCTCACCGTCCCGGCGCTGGTCTACCTGCTCGGCGAGCCGGCCGGGCCCGCCACCACCGCGAGCCTGGTCATCGTGGGGGTCACGGCGGTCGCCGGAGCGGCCGGCCACGCTCGCACCGGGCACGTCCGTTGGGCCTCGGGCACGGCCTTCGGCCTCGCCGGAGTGGCGACCAGCTTCGTCGGCACGGTGCTCAACGGCTTCGTGGCCGCCGACGTGCTGCTCCTGGCGTTCGCCGCGCTGATGCTGGTCGCCGCCGGCGCGATGGTCCGGCGGAGCCGGACGGGTGCGCCGGATGTGGCCGCGGCGGCCCCCGTCCACACCGAGGTGGCGCTCGAGGTGCCGCCCGCGCGGGTGGCGCGGCAGCTGCAACCGGCGTCGGGAGGCCCTCCCGTGCGCTCCGCGTCGTCCGCGCGGGTCGCCGAGCTGGCCCGCGAGGAGGACGGGCCGGAGCTCGGGGCGCGTCGGAGGGTCCGTGGCGCGGCCGTGAAGGTGGCGCTGGCCGGCGGGCTGGTGGGGTTGTTGACCGGGTTCTTCGGCGTCGGAGGGGGATTCGTCATCGTCCCCGTCCTCACCCTCGTGCTGGGCTACGGCATGACCGAAGCGGTGGGGACCTCACTGCTGGTGATCGCCATCAACTCGGCCTCGGCCCTGCTCGCGCGGACCGGGCAGCAGGACTTCCACTGGTCGGTGATCCTCCCGTTCACCGCGGCGGCCGTCGTCGGCACCCTGCTCGGGAAGCGGGTGTCGGGTCGCGTGTCCAACGACGGCCTGACTCGCGCGTTCGCCGTGCTGCTGGTGCTGATCGCCGGCTACGTCGGGGTCTCCAGCGTGCTCGGCCTCACCTGACCTGAGCCGGCCTGCCGGCCGGGCGGGTTCGGGTGAGCGACGTGCGCGCGGTGAGCACTCGTCATACAGGAGAAGGAGACTGACCGAGCCGTCGGCGTTTCATCCGGCGGAACCGCCGCCAGGCCCAGAACATCAGCCAGGCCAGCAGCACCAGCGCCACGATCACCAGGAGCGGCAGGAAGATCGCGACCAGGCTGAGCCCCACCGAGGTGGTGTCCTCGGCGGCCGACACGACGGGGGCGCCCAGCCCGACCGTGGAGATGTTGACCGCGGGCCGGGTGGTGGCCTTCGTCGCGTGCACCGCGCCCGAGATGACGACGCCCAGGACGATGCCGACCCACGGGTTGTCCTGCATCCAGGACGACTGGTCCTCGACCTGCTGCGCGGCGCTCGTGGCGGCGAAGATCAGCCCACCGACCGTCGGCCGGATGAAGGTCGCGACCGCGTCGTTGATGCTGTCGACGACGGCGATCTTGTCGAGCACGACCTCGGTGAGCAGCAGCACCGCCGCGATGCCGATCGACCAGGTGCTCTCGATCCACGCGTACGACTGCGGCAGCTCGATCACGTCGGTGAACCGCGCGATCACGGCCACGATGAGGAACGGGATGTAGGCGTTGAGCCCGGCCGCCGCGGACAAGCCCATGCCGGTGAGTGTGGCGAGCATCGGCACCCCCTTCGTGTGGGTGGCAGCCTACCGGTCGGGGCCGCTCGTTCCCTCGTCCCGAGGCGTCTCCGTGCGGATCTTCGTGCGGAATCTTCGTGCGGAATCTTCGTGAGGTTTGGTGCCCTGATGGGGGCCGAAACCTCACGAAGATTCCCCGGTGGGGGGTGGGTCAGGCGAGGCCGGCGTCGCGCAGCGCCAGCCAGAGCCGGGCGGCCACGTCGGGGTCGTCGAGGTCGGCGTCCAGCACCCG
>CAYRLV010000289.1:0-5281 GCA_964425155.1 uncultured Ornithinicoccus sp.
GCCTCGCAGAAGTAGAACTCGCTGTGCGCGCTCTGCCACAGCAGGAAGCCGCCGAGCCGCTGCTCGCCCGAGGTGCGGATGACCAGGTCCGGGTCCGGCTGCCCCTTGGTGTAGAGGTGCTCGGCGATGTGCTCGACGTCGAGCGCCTCGGCCAGCTCCTCGATCGTGGTACCGCGGGCGGCGTGCTCCTGCAGCATCGAGCGCACGGCGTCGGTGATCTCGCGGCGACCGCCGTAGCCGACGGCGATGTTGACCAGCAGTCCGTCCACGGCGCTGGTGGTGTCGGCCGCCTCCTTGATCCGCAGCGCGGTCGGCGGCGGGAGCAGGTCCAGGGCCCCCACCGGGTGCAGTCGCCAGCGTCCGTCGGCGGCCAGGCCCGCGACGGTGTTCTCGATGATCGCGAGCAGCGGCGCCAGCTCCTGGGCGGGCCGGTTCAGGTTGTCGGTGGACAGCAGCCAGAGGGTGACCACCTCGACCCCGGCGTCGTCGCACCACTCGAGCAGCGGCGAGATGTTGTCCGCCCCGGCCTGGTGGCCGTCCTGAGTGGTGCCGCCGTTGGCGCGGGCCCACCTCCGGTTGCCGTCCAGCATGACCCCGACGTGCCGGGGCAGGCGGTCGTGCGGCAGCCGAGCGGTCAGCCGTCGCTCGTAGGCTCCGTACAGGAGGTTGCTCCACCGTGGCATCCTCGGCACTGCCCCGTCTCCCTCGTCACCCGGCTGTCTACCCGAGGTCAGGGTACTCCGCGACTCCGGACGTTCACTTCAGCCTCAACCGTTGTCAAACTACCCGTCCGTAACTTACGCATCCGTAGGTTAGGCTGGTGGGCATGACGACCTCCGACGCCGCCGCGCCGACGCCGTCCGACCGCCTCGACCAGGTCGTCGCGGCCGTCAAGCCCCGCCTGCGCGGGTGGATCCATCTCGGCACCTGCCCGCTGGCGCTCGCGGCCGGCATCGTGCTGGTCTGTCTGGCCCCCACGACCAAGTCGCGGATCGCGGCCGCCGTCTTCGGCATCACCGCCACCATGCTGTTCGGCACCTCGGCGATCTACCACCGCGGCACCTGGTCACCTCGGCTGCAGAGCGTGCTGCGGCGGCTCGACCACTCCAACATCTTCCTCATCATCGCCGGCACCTACACCCCGTTCGCGGTCGTGCTCCTCACCGCGGAGCGGGCCCGCGAGCTGCTGCTCATCGTCTGGGCCGGAGCGATCGGTGGCGTGCTCTTCCGGGTCTTCTGGGTCGGGGCACCGCGCTGGCTCTACGTGCCGGTCTACGTCGCGCTCGGCTGGGTCGCGGTGTTCTACTTCGGGCCGTTCCTCAAGCACGGCGGCGTGGCGCTGGTCGTCCTGATCGTGGTCGGCGGTCTGCTCTACACCCTCGGCGCGGTGGTCTACGGCACCAAGCGTCCCGACCCGTCACCGCGCTGGTTCGGCTTCCACGAGATCTTCCACAGCTTCACCGTGGCGGCCTTCGCCGCGCACTACATCGCCGTCTCCATGGCGGTCTACGCCGCGGCCTGAACCAGTCTGACCGCACGGCCACCGGGCGGTCAGGGCCGCGGTGGTGGGGTGTCCGTCTCGCCGGGGTCCCCGACGTCGTCGCCGTCCGTCCCGTCCGGGAAGGGCGAGCCCTCGGCGTCGTCCGGAGCCACCTCCGACTGCCCGGCCGCTCGCCGCTCGGCCTCGATCCGGGCCTCCTCGCGATAGCGCATCCGACGCAGCCGGGCGAACATGTTGCGCATCAGCAGCCACAGCGCCAGCGCGAGGAAGAAGAAGGCCAGGAACCCGCCGATCCCGGCTGTGACGGTGACGTTCTCGTCGGCCGCCAACGAGATCACGAGCGCTCCTTGGTGCCGTCGTAGGCCAAGGTGAGCGGGCCGCTGCGGGCCAGTTCGTCCGCGGCGGGACCGGCCGGAATACCGGCGAACAGGTCGTCCTCGATCGGCTCGACCGGCACGTAGGACAGGGCGGCCTCGTAGTCCTCGGTGGGCCAGACCTTCTGCTGCATCTCCAGCGGCACCCGGAACCACGAGCCGGCCGGGTCGACCTGGGTCGCGTGGGCGAGCAGCGCGGCGTCGCGCTGCGGGAAGTAGTCGGCGCACGGCACCTGCGTGGTGATGGTGCGCTCGCCACGCTCCTCCCAGCGCTTGATCCACTCGGTGTAGGGCGACTCCATACCCTCGGCCTCCATCGCGTCGTGGAAGGCCTGGATCCGCCTGCGGGACAGGGTCTGGTTGTAGTAGAGCTTCAGCGGCTGCCAGGGGTCGCCGGCCGTCGGGTATGCGGTGCGGTCCCCTGCCGCCTCGAACGCCGCCATCGCCACCGTGTGGCACATCACGTGGTCCGGGTGCGGGTAGCCGCCGTTCTCGTCATAGGTGGTCATCACGTGCGGCCGGAAGTCGCGGACGACCCGCACGAGGGCCTCGGCGGTGACCTCGACCGGCTCGAGAGCGAAGCAGCCCTCGGGCAGCGGCGGCAACGGGTCGCCTTCGGGCAGACCCGAGTCGACGAAACCCAGCCAGGTGTGCTGCACCCCGAGGATGGCCTGCGCCTTGGCCATCTCGGCGCGGCGGACCTCGGGCATGTTGCGCAGGATCTGCGGGTCGTCCTTGAGGGCCGGGTTGAGCACGTCACCGCGTTCGCCGCCGGTGCAGGAGACGACGAGGACGTCGGCGCCGTCGGCGACGTACTTGGCCATCGTGGCCGCGCCCTTGCTCGACTCGTCGTCGGGGTGCGCGTGCACCGCCATGAGCCGCCGTCGTTCCGCCACCTGCACACCCTTACCGTGGATCTTGACCATTGGGGACGGCGTCCATCATCGCACCCACCCGCACCGCCGCCGCGTCCCCCCGCGAGCCCCGAGACGGAAGGCCAGCCCCGTGCCTGCGCAGACCCCGACGAGCACGGCCGACCAGCGCAAGTGGTGGCTCATCGGCGGGGTCGGCGTCGCGGCCGGCGTGGCCGTGGCCATCTGGTTCGGGGTGTCGGCCAGCACCGGCCGGCCGGTCTGGACGGACGTCGGCTACCGGGTGGAGGGCAACCAGGCGGTCACCGTGCGCTACGACCTGACGCGCGAGGTCGGCCGGGAGGTGCGGTGCACGGTGAAGGCGCTGGACGTCCACCACGCCGCTGTGGGAAGTGTCACCGTGAAAATTCCTGCCGCGCAGGAGAAGACCACCCGGGAGGTGACCCAGGTGCGCACGACGCACCGGGCGGTCACCGGTCTGGTCGACACGTGCGTCTACGCCGAGGACGCCACGTCGTCGCCGTAATCACATCGTCACCTGAGGTTTGCAGGCATTCTTGCTATCCTTGGGGCTTCACCGCTTTGGGTCTGGGCCCGACGATCACCGCGATCTGGGCCCGGACCTTTATGTTTGGCTCGTCGTCGGCGAAGTGTGCCGGGCGGGCCCGACGCCCCACAGCAAGGAGTTCCCCAGTGACCAACAGCGCGACCCCGGCAAGCTACCTGACCCAGGAGGCCTACGACCGCCTCAAGGCAGAGCTCGACCATCTCTCCGGAGAGGGACGCACCGAGATCGCCCAGAAGATCGAGGTGGCCCGCGACGAAGGGGACCTCAAGGAGAACGGCGGCTACCACGCGGCCAAGGAGGAGCAGGGCAAGATGGAGGCCCGGATCCGGCAGCTGACCCAGCTGCTGGACAACGCCGCCGTCGGCCAGGCGCCGCCGGACGACGGTGTGGTGGAGCCCGGGATGCTCGTCACGGTGGACCTGGCCGGTGACACCATCACCTTCCTGCTCGGCAACCGCGAGATCGCCGACGGCAGCGACGACGTCGACGTCTACAGCGAGAAGTCGCCACTGGGCATGGCCATCATGGACAAGAAGGCCGGCGAGACGACCTCGTTCACGGCCCCCAACGGCAAGGACCTCGCCGTCAAGATCCTCGAGGCCAAGCCCTACT
This sequence comes from uncultured Ornithinicoccus sp., assembly GCA_964425155.1. Taxonomy (GTDB): domain Bacteria; phylum Actinomycetota; class Actinomycetes; order Actinomycetales; family Dermatophilaceae; genus Segeticoccus. Next base: position 3,928 of record CAYRLV010000289.1, read on the forward strand.
CCGGCTAGTCACCCGAGAGTCACCCACGCGCCGCCGCCCACCGGCCTCGAGGCCGGTGGGCGGTGCCGTGTCCCCCGGGGGAGCCGTCGCGGCGCCGCCGGTCAGCGGCTGGCCGACCGGCGGTACTGCCAGTTGGCCAGCGGGACGAAGACGATCAGCACCGCGATCGCCCAGATCAGGGTGTAGGTCGCCGGGTGTTGCAGCGCCCAGGAGGACGGGTCGACCGCGGTGGGGTCCGGGTTCGGGTTGCCGAAGTGGTTGCGGGCGGACTGGGTCACGGTGGACACCGGGTTCCAGGACGCGAACGTCTGCAGCGCACCGGGCAGCGTCCCGAGCGGCACGAAGGTGTTGGCCACGAAGGTCAGCGGGAAGATCACGATGAACGCGGCGTTGTTGACCACCTCCGGGCTCGGCACCAGCATCCCGATCCAGGCCATCACCCAGGAGATCGCGTAGGCGAACACCAGCAGCGTGAGGTAGCCCACCACCGCGTCGAGGAGCGAGGTGCGGATCCGCCAGCCCACCAGCAGCCCGGTCAGGGACATCACCACCAGCACGATGACGTTGTTGAGCACGTCGGAGATGGTGCGGCCGGTGAGCACCGCGGACTGCGCCATCGGCAGCGACCGGAACCGGTCGATGATGCCCTTCTTGACGTCCTCGGCCAGCCCGGCGCCGGTGATGGTCGCGCCGAAGATCACCGTCTGGGCGAAGATGCCCGCGACGAGGAACTCGCGGTAGCCCGCACCGCCGCCCGACCGGTCGATCGCGCCGCCGAACACGTAGGCGAACAGCAGCACGAACATGATCGGCTGCAGCGTGGTGAAGACGAGCAGGTCGGGGACCCGTTTGATCCGGATCAGGTTGCGCTTGGCCACCACGAAGGCGTCGGCGAGGGCGGAGGGGTTCATCGGTGTCCTCCGGTCGAGGAGATGGCGGCTGGGTCCTGCGGGGCACGGTCGACGGACGTGCCGTCGCTGCCGTCCTCCGGGGGCTGGTCGTCCGGGTCGTCGTCCTCCGTCCCGCCGGAGGACGTGGCCGCGTGACCGGTGAGGGCCAGGAAGGCGTCGTCCAGGGTCGGGCGGCGGATGCCGATGTCCTGCACCTCGATTCCCGCGGCGTCCAGCCGGCGGACGGCGTCGACCAGGGCGCTCGTGCCGCCATCGGTCGGCACCGTGAGCCGCCGCGCGTGCTCGTCGGTCTCCACCGGCGCGGTGCGCCCGGCGCCCCCGAGCAGCGCGCCGGCCTCGGCCAGCCGGGCGGCGTCGGCGACGACGACCTCGAGCCGTTCGCCGCCCACCTGCGCCTTGAGCTGGTCGGCCGTGCCCTCGGCGATCACCCGGCCGTGGTCGAC
>CAYRLV010000290.1:0-5251 GCA_964425155.1 uncultured Ornithinicoccus sp.
GGTACATCATCCCGGCGTTCTTCTCGTTCATCGTCTACGTCATCACCATGGTGGGTGAGACGAACCGGCTCCCGTTCGACCTGGCCGAGGGCGAGGGCGAGCTCACCGGTGGATTCCACACGGAATACAGCTCGCTCAAGTTCGCGATGTTCTTCCTCGGCGAGTACGTCAACATGTTCACGGTCTCGGCGCTGGCCACCACGCTGTTCCTCGGCGGCTGGCACGCCCCGCCCGGGATCGCGGCGATCGGTGGCGGCATGTTCGACCAGGGCTGGTGGGGCCTGCTGTGGTTCCTCATCAAGCTGTGGCTGTTCATGTTCTTCTTCGTCTGGCTGCGCGGCTCGCTGCCTCGTGTCCGCTACGACCAGTTCATGCGGTTCGGCTGGAAGTTCCTGATCCCCGGCACCCTGCTGTGGGTCGTCGCGGTCGCGTTCATCCGTGGCGCGCAGATGTCCTTCCTCGGTGAAAACACCTGGCGCGCGACGATCATCGTCGTCGGCGTCATCGGGGCCATCGCCCTGGCGGCGTCGTGGGTCTGGGACGGCAAGCGTGCGGCCGCCGAGGAGGAGGCGAACAAGCCGCTCCCGGACGAGATCGACCCGTTCGCCGGCGGACACCCGGTGCCGCCCATGCCCGGGCAGACGCTGCGCGAGCCGGAGCCCCGGCCGACGGCCGGCGCCCTGTCCGAGTCGTCCACCGTCGTGGCCGACTCGACCAGCCCGACCACTTCGGAGGATTCCCGTGGCTGACGACAAGAAGCGTGACTACTTCCTCTCCGACCTGTTCGCACCGGTCGGCGGGTTCGGCGTCACCTTCTCGACCATGTTCCGCAAGGTCGTGACCGAGGAGTACCCGGAGGAGAAGCGGCCGACCCAGCCGCGCTACCACGGGCGCCACCAGCTCAACCGGCACCCGGACGGTCTGGAGAAGTGCGTCGGCTGCGAGCTGTGCGCCTGGGCCTGCCCGGCCGACGCGATCTTCGTCGAGGGCGCGGACAACGACGACAGCGAGGGTGGCAGCGGGCGGTTCTCGCCCGGCGAGCGCTACGGCCGCGTCTACCAGATCAACTACCTGCGCTGCATCTTCTGCGGCTACTGCATCGAGGCCTGCCCGACCCGCGCGCTCACCATGACCAACGAGTACGAGCTGGCGGACGACAACCGGGCCGACCTGATCTTCGAGAAGGACCAGCTGCTCGCGCCGCTGCGCAGCGGCATGCTGCAGCCGCCGCACCCGATGGCGGCGGGCACGTCCGAGCGCGACTACTACCGCGGCCGGGTCGAGCGCGCCACCCCCGAGCAGGAGGAGTGGGTGCGCCAGCACCGAGGCGACGAGGAGGCCGACGGCGAGGGCGAGCAGGAGTCGGTCGCCGCGGGTGAATCCGCCGAGGGAGGGGTCCGCCCGTGAACGTCGTGGACACGCCGGAGGCGGTGCTCTTCTGGATCCTCGGACCGATCTCGATCCTCGGCGCGCTCGCCCTGGTCTTCGCCAAGAAGGCCGTGCACGCCGCCATCGGGATGGCGCTCACCATGGTCAGCCTCGGCATCTTCTACCTCGCCCAGAGCGCCGACTTCCTCGGCATCATCCAGATCTTCGTCTACACCGGCGCGGTGATGATGCTGTTCCTGTTCGTCATCATGCTGGTCGGCGTGGACTCGTCCGACTCGCTGGTCGAGACGATCAAGGGTCAGAAGTGGGCGGCGTTCATCTTCGCGATCGGTCTCGCCGCGTTGCTGTTCACCACGATCGGCTCGGTCACGTGGGGCAAGGCGGCCGGCCTGGCGCAGGCCAACTCCGAGGGCAACGTCTCCGGTATCGCGTCGCTCATCTTCGGCAAGTACGTCTGGGTCTTCGAGGTGACCAGCGCCCTGCTGATCACCGCGGCCCTCGGCGCGATGGTCCTCGCCCACCGCGAGCGCCTCACCCCGAAGGTCACCCAGCGCGCGCAGGCGGAGCGCCGGTTCAAGAAGGGCGAGCACGTGGCGGGGCTGCCCGCGCCGGGTGTCTACGCCCGGCACAATGCCGTCGACACCCCCGCCCTGCTGCCCGACGGCACGCCGAGCGAACTGTCCGTGTCGCGGGTGCTCGTCGCCCGGGACCAGATCACCCGCCCGGACGACTACGACTCGGCGGAGCAGGCGATCGAACGCGGCATCCAGGAGGATTCAGAGCAATGAGCCTGGTGAACTACCTCTACCTGTCGACGATCCTGTTCGCGATCGGCGCCGCCGTGGTGCTGGTGCGCCGCAACGCGATCGTCGTGTTCATGGGGGTCGAGCTGATGCTCAACGCGGCCAACCTGGCGTTCGTGACGTTCGCCCGCATGAACGGCCAGCTCGACGGCCAGGTGATCGCGCTGTTCGTCATGCTCGTCGCCGCGGCCGAGGTCGTCGTCGGCCTGGCGATCATCATGTCCATCTATCGTGCCCGTCGCTCGGCCTCGGTCGACGATGCGAACCTGCTGAAGCTGTAAGGAGCGAGCGGCGTGCCATCCCTGATCACACTCGCGTCCGGAGCGCCCGCGGCGACGACCGCGGCCACCGGTGTGACGTCATACGCGTGGTTGCTGTTGGCGTTCCCGTTGCTGGGCGCGGCGGTGCTGCTCTTCGGCGGCAAGGCCCTCGACAAGGTCGGGCCGATGTTCGCGGTCCTGATGTCCTGGGCCGCCTGTGTCGTCGGCGTGCTCATCGCCATCTCGATGCTCGGCGCGGACGCCGCCGACCGGTCGCACAGCCTGCACCTGTTCTCCTGGGTGCCGGCCGGCTCGTTCGACGTCGACGCCAGCCTGCTGCTCGACCCGCTGTCGATCACCTTCGTGCTGCTGATCACCTTCGTCGGGTCGCTGATCCACGTCTACTCGCTCGGCTACATGGAGGGCGACTCCGACAAGCGCCGGTTCTTCGCCTACCTCAACCTGTTCGTCGCGGCGATGCTCACCGTCGTGCTCGCCGACAACTACCTGCTGCTGTATGCGGGGTGGGAAGGCGTCGGTCTCGCGTCCTACCTGCTGATCGGGTTCTGGTACCACGAGCCCTACAACGCCAGCTCCGGCAACAAGGCGTTCTTCGCCAACCGCGTCGGCGACGTCGGCATGTCGATCGCGATCATGTTGATGTTCGTGGAGTTCGGCCGGGTCGACTTCGCCGGCGTCAACGCCGCCGCGTCGCAGGCCTCGGAGGGGATCCTCACCGCGATCGGGTTGATGCTGCTGCTCGGTGCGTGCGCCAAGTCCGCCCAGTTCCCGCTGCAGAGCTGGCTCGGCGACGCCATGGCCGGCCCGACGCCGGTGTCGGCGCTCATCCACGCCGCGACGATGGTGACCGCCGGTGTCTACCTCGTGGTGCGCAGCCACGTGCTCTACGACCTCGCGCCCAACGCGCAGCTGGTCGTGGTCATCGTCGGCGCGATCACGCTGCTCTACGGAGCGATCGTCGGCTGCGCCAAGGACGACATCAAGAAGGCGCTCGCCGCCTCGACGATGAGCCAGATCGGCTACATGATGCTGGCCGCCGGGCTCGGCCCGATCGGCTACGCCTTCGCGATCTTCCACCTGCTCACCCACGGCTTCTTCAAGGCCGGCATGTTCCTCGGGTCCGGGTCGGTCATGCACGCCATGCACGACCAGGTCGACATGCGCCGGTTCGGCGGGCTGGCCACGCTCATGAAGATCACCTGGGTGACCTTCGGGCTGGGCTGGCTGGCGATCCTCGGCGTGCCGCCGTTCGCCGGCTTCTGGTCCAAGGACAAGATCATCGAGGCGGCCTTCGTCGGGGACGGCTGGCGGCCCTGGGTCTTCGGCCTCGCCGCGCTGATCGGCGCCGGCATCACCGCCTTCTACATGTCCCGGCTGTTCTTCATGACCTTCCACGGCAAGCGCCGCTGGACCGACGGCCAGCACCCGCACGAGGCGCCGTCCACGATGACGGTCCCGATGATCGTGCTGGCCATCGGCTCGGCCGGCGCGGGCCTCCTGCTCGGCCCGACCGGTGCCATCACCAGCTGGCTCGAGCCGGTCGTCGGGGAGGCCGAGCACCACGAGCCGGTGCTCCCGGTCTGGGCGCTGATGGTGCTGACCCTGCTGCTCGTGGCGGCGGGTATCGCGCTCGCGTGGTACCGCTACCTGCGCGAGCAGGTGCCCATCGTGGCCCCGGTCGGTTCGCTGGCCACCCGGGCCGCCCGTCGTGACCTGTTCCAGGACGACATCAACGAGGGCCTGTTCATGCGGCCGGGGATCCACCTGACCCGGTCGCTGGTCTTCGTGGACAACAAGGGCATCGACGGCGCGGTCGGCGGGCTGGCCGCCTTCGTCGGCGGCCTGTCCGCGCGAGTGCGGCGGATGCAGAACGGGTTCGTCCGCTCCTACGCCCTGACGATGCTCGGTGGAGTCGTCGTGATCCTCGGTGCCTTGTGGGTGGTGCAGTGATGTCCAGCTTTCCCTGGTTGACCGTCCTCGGCGTCGTGCCCCTCGTCGGCTCGGCCGTCGTGGCGCTGCTGCCCAAGGGGCTGGCCGCCCGCGCCCGCGAGATCGCCCTGGCGTTCTCGTTGCTCACCCTCGCGGTGGCCATCGCCGCGGCGACCCAGTTCCAGACCTCGGGCGGCTCCGGTCAGTTCCAGCTGGTCGAGAAGCACGAGTGGATCCCGCAGTTCGGCGTCAGCTACGCGCTCGGCATCGACGGGGTCGCCCTCGTGCTGATCCTGATGAGCGTCGTGCTCGTCCCGGTCTGCCTGCTCGCGGCCTGGAACGACGTGCCCGAGCCCGGGCGGCGCCAGCAGGGCTACTTCGCCCTGATGCTGGTGCTGGAGATGTTCATCATCGGGGTCTTCTCCGCGACCGACGTCTTCTTGTTCTACGTCTTCTTCGAGGCCATGCTCGTGCCGGTCTACTTCCTGATCGGCTCCTTCGGTGGCGAGCAGCGCCACTACGCCGCGATGAAGTTCCTGCTCTACTCGCTGGTCGGCGGCCTGGTCATGCTGGTGGCCGTCATCGCGCTCTACCTCTACGGGCCCGGCGGGACGGACGGCTTCCTGATCGAGCGGCTCACCGGGCTCGACATCGACCCGACCGCCGAGCGGTTGATGTTCCTCGGCTTCTTCTTCGCCTTCGCGGTGAAGGCGCCGATGTGGCCGGTGCACACCTGGCTGCCGGACGCCGCCACCGAGGCGCGGCCGGCGACCGCGGTGCTGCTGGTCGGCATCCTGGACAAGGTCGGCACCTTCGGGATGATCCGGTTCTGCCTGCAGCTGTTCCCGG
>CAYRLV010000291.1:0-5212 GCA_964425155.1 uncultured Ornithinicoccus sp.
CCCAACGGCGCCGGCAAGACCACCATGCTGCGGATGCTGGCGACCCTGCTGCCCATCGACGACGGCCACGCCGAGATCTTCGGCGTCGACGTCCAGCAGCGGCCGCACGTGATCCGCCAGCTGGTCGGCGTCACCGGGCAGTACGCCTCCGTCGACGAGGACCTGACCGCGCTGGAGAACCTCTGGCTCTTCGGCCGGTTGCAGGGCCTGAGCGCGAGCCGGTCGCGGACCACCGCCCGGGAGCTCCTCGGGCAGTTCGGCCTCGAGGACGCGGCCGACCGGGCCCTCGCCAAGTTCTCCGGCGGCATGCGCCGCCGCCTCGACCTGGCCGCCAGCCTGATCAGCCGACCGCCGCTGATCTTCCTGGACGAGCCGACGACCGGCCTCGACCCCCGCACCCGCGGGCAGATGTGGGACACCATCCGGCAGCTCGTGGACGACGGCTGCACCGTGCTGCTGACCACCCAATACCTCGACGAGGCCGACCAGCTCGCCGACCGGGTCGCCGTGATCGACCACGGTCACAAGGTCGCCGAGGGCACGCCGGACCAGCTCAAGACCTCCGTCGGCCGCTCCACCCTGCAGCTCGTCCTCACCGACGACACCCTGCTCCCCGTCGCCGGCGACACCGTCCGCCGGCTGCTCGGCGTCGAACCGGTGCTCTCGCCGGAGCTGGCCCGGGTCAACGTGCCCCTCGACGACGCCGACCAGGCCGCCGACGTGCTCATCGCGCTGCGGTCGGCACAGGTCTCGATCGCCTCGGTCAACGTGCAAAAGCCCAGCCTCGACGAGGTCTTCCTCGCGCTGACCGGCCACGACACGAGCGACACCAGTGACAACGACGACAGCCACGGCGCAGCGGGCGGAGCGGGTCCCGACGGGACACCACCCTCGAGCGACGCCACCGACCAGACCACCTTGGAGTCCGTCCGATGACCACCCTCACCGCCCACCCCACCACCACCCTGCCGGAGAACCGCGTCGCCACGACACGGCCGCGGGTGTCACTGCGCGACACCGTCAGCCAGACCCTGAGCATGGCGTGGCGGGCCACCAAGAAGATGCGCCGCAACCCGGAGCAGTTCGTCGACGTGGCCATCCAGCCGATCCTGTTCACGGTGATGTTCGCCTACATCTTCGGCGGAGCCATCAGCGGCGACGTGCAGAGCTACCTGCCGTTGATGATCCCCGGCATCCTCGCCCAGACCGCCCTGACCGCGTGCATGGCGACCGGCGTCCAGCTGCGCGAGGACATGGACAAGGGGGTCTTCGACCGGTTCCGGTCGTTGCCGATCGCTCGCATCGCGCCGCTGGCCGGGCCGATGGTGGCCGACCTGCTGCGCTACACCATCGCGGCCGGCCTGACCTTCGCGATGGGACTGCTCATGGGATACCGACCGGGTGGCGGGGTGCTCGGGGTCCTCGCGGCCATGGTGCTCGTGGTCGTCGCCGGCTGGTCACTGGCCTGGGCGTTCACCTTCGTGGGCACCATCGCCCGATCGGCCCAGAGCGTGCAGGGCATCTCGATGATGATCCTGTTCCCCCTGACGTTCCTGTCCAACGCCTTCGTGCCGGTCGACACGATGCCGAGCGGGCTGGCGGCCTTCGTCCGGGTCAATCCGGTCTCGCACGTGGTCTCTGCGGTGCGCGACCTGGCCAACCACGGCACCCTGACCGGTCAGGTCGGCTGGGCGCTGCTGGGCTGCGCGGTGGTCGTCGCGATCTTCGCGCCGCTGTCGGTGAAGAGCTACCAGCGCAAGATGTGAGGTCACCCTGCCCGTCATGCTCAGTTCAGGCCGCTTTGCTCGCCCTGGGCCGCTTCCCACCCCTCCGAGACCGGCCTCGGGTGAGCAAAGCGGCACGGAGCGAGCACGGTGAGCACGCGGGTGGTCAGCCGAAGAGCCGCGCGACGTGGGCCGCAGCCTCGTCCAGCAGCTCGGGGCCCCGGCGCTCGCCGTAGGTCTGCTCGAGCTCGGCGAGGCGCCCGGGCGCGCTCTGCTCGGCCGCCGCGACCCCGTGTCGCCACGCGATCGTGGGGACGAACCGGTTGTAGCCGAAGCGCTCGCCGAGGACGAGCAGCCGGATCGCGTCGTCCGGAGCCAGCGCCTCGCGGCGCAGCCCCCACATCCCGAGCGAGAAGAGCACCAGGCCGAGCACCGGGTAGTCGAGGAAGGTGCGATCACCGAGGAGCCGCAGGCAGCTGCGCTGCAGGTGCTCCCACAGGTCCGCGCCGTCGTCACCCGTGCCATGCCGTGCGTATGCGGTGAGCGCCGCCGACTCCGCGAACATCGTCCAGGGCTCGAGTCCGGAGAACTCCGTCGGACCGGGCAGCATGCCCGGCAGGCGCAGGGTCCGGTTGACCTCGACGGCGATGCGATAACGCCGCAACGCTTCCGGCACGTCACCGCGGGCGGCGGCCAGCTCGGCGCGCCCGATGTCACTGCGCACGGCCGCCCCGGAGAAGTCGGGGATCCCTCGGCCGAGTCGGTCGACCTGGTCCAGGAGCTGCTCCGCCTCGTCGAGACGGCCCTGCTCGATCATGGCGACGGCGACGCACTGTCGGGCCTGCAACGCGTCATCCCGCGCGCCCAGCCGGTCGAGGACCGGAACGGCACGTTCGGCGTGCACGATGGCCTGCTCGGGGTGCCCGAGCTGCGAGTGCAGTTGGGCCAACGTCGCGTCGACGGATGCCCGGGCGAACGGTCCGTCCTCCTCGCGGTAGAGCTCGGCGCAGCGTTCGACCGCGCGCAGACCACCCTCGGGGTCGCCGGCGTTCTCCAGCAGGTGCGACAGGTAGCGCTGCGCCTGAAACGCGACGCGACGTTCCGGGTCCTCGCTCAGGGCCTCGATCTGGCGCCGTTCGGCGGCAGGATCGCCCGGATCCAGTGCCAGGACCACGGTGGCCACGGCACCCACGGGCATGGAGCGGTCGCCGGGACCGATCCGGGACAGCAGGCCCCGCAGTGCGACCGGGTCGGTCGGGTAGCCGATGAGTTCGGCGCTGATGAGGGTCGTGACGCTGGCCCGCGTCACGTCGGCCAGCTCGGGCGGCGGTTGCCAGCCCTCGAACACCGCCTCGATCGCGTCGACCAGTGCGAACACGCGCGCGTGCTCGCCACGCAGGGTCCAGTAGCCACCGAGCGCCGCGAACAGCACCACCACCGACTCCGCGTCGCCGTCGTGCAGCGCTTGGTGCAGCACGTCGGCGAGATTGCCCTCCTCGACCCGGATCTCATCCATGGCGGCGAAGTCCTGGGGCCCGTTCAGCTGCTGAGCCAGCCGGCCGGCATACGAGGTGGCCCAGCGTCGCTGGGCCAGTGCCGCGTCGCGGTCGTCGCCGGCGTCGACGAGCTGCATCCGCCCGAACTCGCGCACGGTCTCGAGCATCCGGTAGCGGACGCTACCGGCCGTGTCGGCCACGGTCAGCAGGGACTGGTCGACCAGGTGCTGCAGTGAGTCGAGGGTGCCGGAGCCGAGGACGTGTTCCGCCGCCTCCAGGGTGAACCCGTCGTGGAACACCGCCAGGATCCGCAGCGCCCGGCGCTCGGGCTCGGCGAGCAGATTCCACGACCAGTCGATGACCGCGAGCAGCGTCTGGTGCCGCCCGGGTGCGGACCGGTCACCACCGCGCAACAGCGTGAACCGGTGCTCCAGCCGCCGGGACAGGTCCTCGACCGACATCACCCGCACCTTGGCCGCAGCCAGTTCCAGGGCGAGCGGCAGGCAGTCGAGACGGGTCACCACGTCGGTCACGGTGGAGTGGTCGAGGGACACGGACGGACGCGCGGCCTCGGCGCGCTGGACGAACAGCTCGACTGCATCGTCGACGGCCAACTCCCCCAGCGTGTAGACACGTTCGGCGGCGATGGCGAGCGGGGCGCGACTGGTGGTGACGACGCTCAGGTCCCTCGTGGTGGCGACCAGGAAGGCAGCCAGCTCGGCGACCGCGGTGATGACGTGCTCGCAGTTGTCGAGGACGAGCAGGGTGGGAGGACCGTCGAGTTGGGCTGCGACCCGGGTGCGCAGGTCGGCCCGTTGTTGCGGTGTCACGGTCCGGAGGCTGCTCACCGAGTCGCGCACCCCGAGAGCCGACCCGACCTCGCCGACCACATCCTCCTCGGCCGCGACGCCGGCGAGCTCGACGAAGTGGACGACCGGCTGGCTGGCCGATCGGGCCAGGACGTGGGCGAGCCGGGTCTTGCCCAGACCGCCGGCACCCACGATCGAGGTGACCCGGGAGGAGTCGACCAGCGCGCGCAGCGCCCGGAGGTCTCCGTCGCGGCCCAACAGGGGTGTGGCGTCGAAGTGGACACCTTCGCGGACCGGTCGGTCGGCCGCGAGCAACTCGCCGTGCAGTCGTTGCAGCTCGGGTCCCGGGTCGGTGCCGAGCCGGTCGGCCAGCTCCGCCCGGTGCCGCTCATAACGTTCCAGCGCGGCGGACGGTCCCCGCACGGCGGCCTCACTGCGCAGCAGGCAGACCCACTGGTCGTCGCCGCTCGCCGAGGTGACCGACTGCTCCAGGAGAGGCAGCGCCTCGGCGTGGTCGCCGGTGCGGGACAGCGCGGATCCGAGGAGCGCCCGGGCACGTTCGAGCTGTTCGTCGGCGCGCCAACGCAACTCGTCCAGGGCGTTCGACCCGTCGGACTGCCGATCCGTGCCGCGGGCGCCACCGCCGGCGAGGTCGAGGGCCTCGCGTGCCTGCGCAGCCGCGACGGAGGCGTCGCCGCCGTGCAGCGCTTCCGTCGCCGACTGGACGAGGACCGCGAGGGTGACCGCGTCGACCTCCACCGGCCCCAGGCGATAGCCGTGCGGAACGCTCTCCACCACCTCGGCGGCGGTCGCGGCGCGGGTGCGGGACACGACCACCTGAAGCGCCTTGGCGGGGTTGGCCGGGGCCTGGTCGCCCCAGATCTCCTCCACCAGTCGGTCGGTCGAGGCACCGCCACGGGGTTGGAGCGCGAGCGTCGCGAGCAGCACCCGTGACCGCTCTCCCCGCACCGGCTCGCCGTTCCAGCGCACGCCATCGAGCAGGGTCAGGGCGGGTCGCACACCGGCCAGCCTACGCGGCGGCCCAGGGGTGCAGGTGCGGCCGAGGATTCGGGGCCGGAGCCACGATCCAGTAGCCTCGACCCGCGGCGGTTCGTTGTGGTCCGCCCTCCGCCCTCGTAGCTCAGGGGATAGAGCAACCGCCTCCTAAGCGGTAGGTCGCAGG